>DDYW01000160.1 GCA_002348185.1 Candidatus Hydrogenedentes bacterium UBA2224
TTGGAACATGTCCCCGTTCTCCGTCTTCTCCTCCAGAATTTTCCGGTGCGGGACCGCCGCCTCCCGGCGGGCATTCTTGTCTTGTAGCGCAGGCGTCTCGCCTGCATACTTGCCTTCAGGTGATCGCAAAGGGCAGAACGTCTTGAACATCCCCCTCCAGAATCCATGGAATGGACAGGATGGACGCCACCGCCCTGAACGACACCGCAGGTGTCGAATTTGTCTAGCCGAGGGTGAAACCTTGGATCGCGCGCGGCCGTGGAACGCTACTGCCCCTGTCTGTGCGCGTAGATGCCGGCATGGGTTTCCTTGATGTAGCTCAGGAACGGCTCGTGGGGCACGTCGACCACGCTCACGAGGCCGACGCTGTAGTTCTCGCCGTCCATGTGGCGTCCGGTCAGGGGTTGATCGATGTACTGGAACCAATGGCACCCGACAAAATTCGGATGTTCGGCGACGCTTCTGAGGTATTTGGCGTAGAGTTCGCCGCATTCGTCCTGATTAGCCGCGGCGCAGAGACCGGTATGGAACATGCCTCGATCGAGCGCGCCGAAATGGAACTCGCCGATCACCACCGGTTTATCGATGTTGCTCAAGACCGTGGGCGGCACCATCGGCAGGTAAAAATTGATGCTGACGACGTCCACCACGTCGGCACAGGCCTGCATTACCGGTTTGGGACAATAGGCTGGAGTAAACCGGCAGCCCAGATACAGCTGATTCGGGGCGTGCTTGTCAATGGCCTCGGCAATGGTCTGGAAATAGTGGAGTCCGAAGGCGTACTCGAAAGCCTCGGCGTCGGCCTTGCCGGCGTCCGTTTGCCCCTCGGGCAGGCGCAGGGCGTCCCACGATTCGGCCGCAGCGCCCCAGGCGGCATTGAGGGCCTCGAGCGTCCCGTATTTGGCTTTCAGGCGCTCGATGAACACCATGCGCGCGGGCTGGTCGGGCGGACAACTGAGGGTCGAGGACGCGATGGCCGCCCACGACATCTCATTGTCGACAAAGTAACCCACGACGAGCGGGTTGGCGGCAAAAGGCGCGGCATCGCGCTGGATATTCGTATCCGCGCGCGCCGGGAATTCGGGATCATAGACGTCCATCATCTTGCCCCAGTAACCGGAGCTTGCTTCGAGCATCCGGCCGCCGCGCGTGCCGGAGGTCACGGTAAACGGCATGGTGCTCTCTCCGAGGACCTCGCGCAGGGACCAGTTCGCGACGGTATTGAAGCCCCAGGCCCGGAGCCGTTGGAGGGCCAGTGCGCGGAACTCCGGTTGCCAGGCATCGCCGAATTTGCGTTTCTGGTTCATGGGGTAGAACGCCAGGGTCTGACCTTTTCCGCCAATGGGTTCGGCCAGGATCATGGCGCCCTGGCTGCTGCCCAGGAATTCGCCGAACGGGCCGTCCTTCTCCGGGAGCCACTCGAACCAGGTCTCCCGGCCCGTTACAAACGTTGTGTCGCCCGGGGAGATGCAGTTCACGCCCCACGACATGAACAGATGCCCTTCGGGCGTAACCAGCCACCACTTGCCGTCGCGTTTCTCGGTGCGGAACCAGCCGGTGGCTTCGAGTTGCGGCCCGTCGGCCCAGCCGCCCAGCGCGTCCTGGACGGGCAGCGCCGGCGCCGCGTCCAGCGCGGCGCGTTCGCGGGCGAGCTGCGCCTGCAACTCCGCCTCGGAGTGGATCTTCCCGGGCCACTCGGCATGGATGTACTGCCCGAACGAATCCACGAACGGCATGGGCACGACCAGCGCGACGGGGCTGGTCTCCTGGAAGGTGAGCAGATCATCCAGAAGCAGCCGCCCCGCCGTTCCGGGCTCCCGCACGACCACGGTGATGCTGGACGCGGTGGTGAGCCGGGCCCCGCTCGTGGCGCCGGGCATGGTGCGCGAGACCGGGCCGATCACCGGGATGCCGTGCATGCCCCAGTAGGGGCCGCGGCCATTGTTGCTGAAGTAGACGCGGAGCCAGTCGGTCTGGCCCGCCCCAATGACCGCTTTTCCGTCCATGGTGCGCGATTTGCCGTCAGCGGTCGCGCCGAACGCCGTGATCTCCAGCGTAAGCGCCGAATCCCCCGGGTTTGTGACCCGGATCGCGAGACCCGCCGCGGACGCCCAGTCCCAGCTCGCCTCCGGACCGCGCAACGCGATGCCTGGACGCGCCGCCGGTTCAAAGGTCAGCTCGAGCGCGGCGCCCGCGTCATCGGAGCTGGGAAGAAGGCGGCAGGCCGCGTCTTTGGGCTTGATCCTGGCGAGCGCGGCTCCGCTGTCAAACGCCTCGACAAGGGCCGTGCCCTCGGGCAGCGCCGCGGCCGCAGCCGTATACAGGGGAAACACAACGAGGAGTGCCGCCAGAATGCATGGCGCCATTTTCGTGATGTGCATACTCGCCTCCATGGGGATAGGTACAGCGTGCCCCGCGGGGATTGCCCGGACGACCTCATAAACCGTAGTATTGTCAACACACAAGTGTAATTCAACAACAAGGGGGGCATAATGACTGCACGAGGAACCGGGAAACGGATTCTGACGATTGTGGTGATCCTGGCAGGCCTCTGCGCGCTGGCCATGGGCGCGGAGACGCCTCAACCCTCCGCGGAGACGGATGCGCTGCCTCATCCGAACGCCGGCCCATCGCAGCCGGGGAAGATCGTGATCGCCCATCGCGGCGCCAGCGGCTACCTGCCCGAACACACCCTCGCCGCCTACGCCATGGCCTATGCGCTGGGAGCGGACTACATCGAGCAGGATCTCGTGCTCACGAAAGACCGCCACTTCATCTGCCTGCACGATATCGAGCTTGAGGACACCACCAACGTGGAGGAGCTGTTTCCGGACCGAAAACGGGACAACGGGAAGTACTATGCCGCGGATTTCACCCTGGCGGAGATCCGTCAGTTGCGCGCCGAGTCCCGAACGCCCCGCCGGTTCGAGCCGCGTCTGGACGGGTTTCGCGTGGCGACGTTCGTTGAGGCCATGGAACTGATCCAAGCCCTGAACGCATCCACCGGACGCAATGTGGGCATCTACCCCGAGCTGAAGCAACCGGCCTGGCACCGGGAACAGGGGCTGCCCATGGAGGCGCCGTTCCTGGAACTGGTGATGCGCTACGGGTACGACCGTCCGGACGCGCGCATCTATGTGCAGTGTTTCGAAGCGGCGTCGCTGCAACTCCTGCGCACCGAACTTGGCTCGCAGCTCCCGCAGATACTGCTCATCGGGGGAAAAGACCCTGCGCAGGCTCTGTTGCAGGCGGAAGGACTGACGCAGGTCGCCGCCTACGCTCAGGGCATCGGGCCCGCGCGGGGCCTGCTCGAGCAGCGCCCCGAGATCGTCGCGCTCGCCCATGCCGCGGGGTTGCAGGTCCACCCCTACACGTTCGCCAGAGAATCCGTCGCTTCACGCTACCCGTCATTTAATGCCGAGTTGCGGCACTTCTTCTTCGAGTATGATATTGACGGCATGTTCACTGATTTCCCGGACGCGGCGTACGAGGCGCTCCACGCCGAGACACCCTGATTTCAAGGGACGCATCACGCAATCATGGCCGGACACATGAGAGCACACGAACTTCCTGCCCCGCGGGCACGCGGAATTAAGTATTGTGTCCCCGAAATGCTGCTTCTCGTGCCGCTTGTGCTGGCGGGCTGTCTTCAGGCGCCGCCCCCGCCGACGCCGGCCGGACAGCGCGTAATCGTAGAGGTCTGGAGCTGGAACATCGCGGCGGGCAGCCTGATGGCCCTCGTGCCTGAATTCGAGCAGCAACACCCCGGCATCGAGATTCGCATCGACATGACCGGCGCCCAGATGCAGTCCCGCTTTCTGTTGTCGTTGATCGCGGGGGTAGGTGCGCCGGACATTTCGCAGTTGCAGCTGGTCGACGCGCCCAAATTCGCCCCGAGCGGCGCGCTCATGGATCTGACCGACAGGGCGGCCCCCTATGCCGATAAGTTCTCCCCCTCCTTCTGGGAGAACTGCCTGCATGAAGGCCGCGTCTATGCCATCCCATGGGACATGGGACCCTGCGCGGTGTTTTACAAACGCGATCTGTTTGCGCGGCACGGCATCGAGCCGGAATCCATCGAGACCTGGGCCGATTACATCGCCGCCGGCAAGCGCATGGTCGAAGCCTCGGGCGGACAGACCCGCATGCTGGCGCTTTCGGTGTCGGGACTCTTCCAGTTCTTCGAAATGCTGATGCAGCAGACGAACGGCGGCATCTTCGACCGGGAAGGCCGGATCATCATCCGTTCGGCGGAGAACGTGGCCGCGCTGGAGGTCCTTCGAGCGATCCTCGAAGCGGATATCGCGGTACCGATCAACACGGCCGGTCCGGAATACTACGCCTCATTTCAGAATGACACGATCGCCACCTATCCCCTGGCGGTCTGGCTGGGCGGTTCGATTAAGGATTACGCCGCTCCGACCGCGGGAAACTGGGGCGTATTCCGGCTGCCGGCCGTGGCGCCCGGCGGCCTGCGCACCAGCAACCTCGGCGGGTCCGTACTGGTGATCCCCGACCAGTGCCAGAACAAGGAAGCAGCCTGGAAGTACGTGGAACATGTCCTCTGCACAAAGGAGGCCCAGATCGCACAGTACCGCAATTTCGACCTGTTCCCGTGCCTGATGACCGCGTTCGACGATCCCTTGTTTGATGAGCCCGACCCGTTCTACGGCGGCCAGAAGGTGCGGCGCCTGTTCGCTGAAGACATCGAGCGGATCCCGACGCTCACCCGAACAAAGGACTGGAACGAGGCCATGCGATACATCACACAAGCATTAAGCGCGTGGGAGACGAAAAAACTGGACCACGAGGTCTTTCTGTCGCAGATGGCCGTAAAACTCGAACGCCAGCTCGGCCGCGAGATCGCCCCGGGCCACGAACCCGTGGAGGGCGGGTGATATGGCAGGCGCGGCACAACACCGGGGCGCGTTCTGGAGCGAGGTCTGGCGCTACCGGCATTTCTATCTCTTCATCTCGCCGTTTTTCCTGCTGTTTGCCGTGTTCGGCCTCTATCCCCTCGGTTTTTCGCTGTATTTGAGTTTCATGAAATGGGACGGTCTCACAGCGCCGGTCTCCGTCGGGCTCGAGAATTTCGTCATGCTGTTTTCCGACGAGATGTTCTACACGGCCTTGTGGAACACGCTGGTCATCGGGTTGATGTACGTGCCGCCCATGTTCCTGCTGGCGTTTATCTTTGCAGGCATCCTCAATTCGAAACGGCTTCATTTGCGGGGGCTGTTCCGTGTCGGGGTGTTCATGCCGTGCATTACGCCGATGGTGGTGGTCGCGATTGTGTTCACCCTGCTCTACAGCGCCGAATCCGGCTTGTTCAACTATGTGCTTCGCGCGGTAACCCGCCTCTTCCCCGGCGGTCCCATGGCCCCGATCCCCTGGCTCGAGAGCGAAGCCTGGTCGAAGGTCTCGGTCGCGCTCCTCCTCGTATGGCGGTGGACGGGCTACAACATGGTCCTGATGCTTGCGGGACTGCAAGGCATTTCGGACGACTACTACGAGGCGGCGATCATCGACGGGGCGACCCGCTGGCAGCGCATGCGCCACATTACCTTGCCGCTGATGCGGCCCACGCTCGTCTTCTGCGGGCTCATGTCGCTCATTGGCACGGTCTACATGTTCGACGAGGTGTTTGTCATGACGCAGGGCGGCCCGGGGACCTCGTCGACCAATTTCGGCCTGTACCTCTTCAATCTGGCGTTCATGGACTTCCGTTTCGGGCTCGCGTCCAGCGCGGCCTACACGGTGTCGATTGCGGTTTTTGTGGTGTCCCTGGTGATTCTGAAATGGCGCAGGCCGGCGACGGATTGACGCGATGTGCGGTAAAGTGCTGAAACAAGGGCTCATGTACGCGGTGATGCTGGCGGTGGCGGCGCTCTTTGTGTTCCCCTTTTACTGGCTCCTCATCTCAGCATTCAAGACCAAAGCGCAGATCTTCGTGCTGCCCCCGCAGTTTTTTCCGGACCCGGTGGTCGTGCAGAATTTCGCGGACGTCTTTCGGGCCACGCCCATCGCGCGGGCCTTCGTGAACTCGTGCGTCATCGCGGGCGGGCACACGCTTCTGGCGCTGTTTCTGTGTTCGATGGGCGGGTATGCGTTCGCGAAATTCCCCGGCGCACCCGGACGGGACAAGCTGTTTGCGTTCGTGCTGGGCACCATGATGATCCCGGCGGCGGTGACCCTGATCCCGGTGTTCATCGTGTTGACGCGGCTGCATCTCGTCAACACGTACTGGGCAATGATCCTGCCTGGGGCGGCCAACGCCTTCGGCATTTTCTGGATGCGGCAGTACATCGCCGCGAACGTCCATGACGACCTGCTTGCCGCGGCGCGCATTGACGGATGCAGCGAGTTCGGCATCTACTGGCGGGTGGCCCTGCCCATTGCCCGGCCCGCGCTGGCCGCGCTGGGCATCCTGGTGCTGATCAGTTCGTGGAACAACCTGATGTGGGCGTTCATCGTGTTGCGGGAAAAGAGCATGTACACCATGCCGCTGCTCATCTACCTGCTGCATGGCGAGCTCCGCACCCCGTACGGCATGGTCATGGCGGGCGGCCTGCTCGTGACTCTGCCGCTGATCGCCGCGTTTCTCGTGTTTCAGCGGTCGTTCATCCAAGGCATCACCGTGGGGGCCCTCAAGGCCTGACGCGCCGGTTCACGCGCCCAGGCGGTAGTATTTCGCCGCGGCGCCGTGGAACAGCAGCCGCTGCTCGGCGCCGGAACAGCCCCGGATGGTCCACAGGACGGTCTCGACCCAGCGTGGATAGGTCGTGGCGCTCAACATCACCGGCCAGTCACTCGCAAACAGGGTGCGCTCGAAACCGAAGCACTCAAACACGTGGGCGAAGAACGGTTCGAGATCGTCCCGGGTCCAGCGTTCCGGATCGGCCACTGTGGCCATGCCGGAGAGTTTGCAGACCACGTTCGGGAGCGCCGCCAGCGCGCGCAATTCCTCGCGCCAGGGGTCCAGTTGCCGGTTCCTGATGTCCGGCACGCCGATGTGGCACAGCATGAACTGCACGTCCGGGAACCGCTTCGCAAGACCGGTCGCGAGGGGAATTTCCCCACGCCCGACGCCCAGGTCACAGGACAAGCCGTTGCGCCCCAGCAACTCGACCCCCCGCACGTAACCGGGCGTGAGCGCGCCGTCGGCGATGCCCTCGCGCAGAAACCGCCGCACGCCTTTCACGAGGGGATTCCGCGCATAGGATTCAAGCAGAGGCGCCGCCGTGTCGCCCTCTTCCAGCGGCGCGTCGGCGACGATGCCCCGGATGCGCGCGTCCTGTTGCGCCAGCCCGGTTACCCACGCGACCTCGGCGGCGGCCTGCTCCGTGCGGCAGGCCGCCTGAACGAAGACGATCCGATCAACCGTTACGGGACGAGTCGCCTCGGTGTAGTGTTCGGGCAGATACGGCCGGTTCAGCAGTGCTGAGCCATCGAGCCAGGGGTAGCGCAGATGGGCGGGATCCCAGAAGTGCACGTGGGTGTCAGTGATGGCAAAATCGGGCCAGGTGCGCTCCTCGAAAGCCACGGGCTGTCCCCCGGCCTGCGAGGCGCCCAGCACGCCCAGGCCCGCGACGGCAAGAAACGTGCGACGACGCATCGGTGGTGCTCCTGTTGGCTGTTCCAGTCAACGAGAGTATAGCAGGCCCGAGCCGGATACACATGACCCGCCGCGGCTTCGTCAGGTCCGGAGCCGCAGGGTAACGTGTCCGGGGCTGGGCGCGACGTCGAAGCGGCGGCGAAACGCTTCGAGATAGGGGCTCTTCGTCGCCGGAGAACCGTTGATGGTCTCGACCCGCAACGACGCGCGCGGAAGAAACGAACGGGCCAACAGGTGTTCGAATACGCCGAAGTAATCCGGCAACCGGGGATCCTCCGCGCCCGTATAAAACGTGATGCGTGCCGCGTTTGGCGCCCGCGACCGCATGAATCTCGTCCAGAATGACCGTGCGGAGCCCGGCGAACAGCATCCGCACGCGGGGAGAACTGAGCATGATGCTGAGGCTCTCAGGCGTGGTAATCAGGATATCGGGCGGGCGCCGCAGCATGCGCTGCCGCTCTTGCGGCGGGGTGTCGCCGCTGCGCGTCAAAACGGCAAGCTCGGGCACATTTCGGCCGACGTCGCGGAACCGCCGCGTCAAGTCCTCCAGGGGCGTCAGCAGATTGCGCTGGATGTCGTTGTTCAGCGCGCGCAACGGAGACACATAGAGAACCCGCGGCGCGCCGGGTGGCCAGGCTCCCGTCATCAACTGGTTCAGGGCTCAGAGAAAGGCCGTGAACGTCTTTCCGCTTCCCGTGGGCGCGGTGACGAGGACATGCCGGCCTGCCGCAATCTCCGGCCAGGCGCGCGACTGCGCGTCGGTCGGCCGGCCCACCGAGGTTAAAAACCAGTCGCGGATGACCGGGTCGAAAATGGTGAGTGAATCCCGCATCGCGCCAATGCACCTCTGCATACAGGGCGCCCGCTCCCGTCACTGCCCAGCGTGAGCGTCCCCTATCCCGTCTTTCCTGCTTTTTGCGCGTCTTCCCAGGTGCCGGGATAGTTCGGTCCGTAGAGCAGGGATTCCTCGCGCACAACGAGTTTTCCGTCCTTCACAAAATGCTCGCCGCGCACCGACAGGTGCTCAATCATGCGGTCGCGCCACCGGGCGGTCTCGGCCGGGTTTACTGTCGAAAGATCCGTCAATTCATCGGGATCGGCATCGAGATCGAACAACTGCTCTTCGCCCAGATGCGCATGATAAATGTACTTCCAGCGGCCATCGGTGAGGGCGTTCCAGTGGTTTTCGGGACCGTAACAGCGGCCGTGTTCAAGGTCGAGCCAGGGCCGCCACCCGTCCGTTTCGCCGCGCGCGAGCTTGAGCAGGCTGTCGCCGTCGATATCGTCCGGCACGCCCGCCCCGGCGGCATCCAGGAACGTGGCCATGACATCGCGCAATTCCACGGGCTGCCGCAGGCGCTGTCCCCGATGCGCGTTCACGAGCCCCTCCGGCCAGCGGATGATCATCGGGATACGCGCCGACGCTTCGTACGCGTAGGTCTTGCGCCAGAGGTGGTGATCGCCGGTCATGTCGCCGTGATCGGCCGTGAACAGAATCAGCGTGTTCTCGAGCCAGCCGCGTTCCTCGAGCGTGGTGAGCATGCGCCCGATCTGTTCATCAATGAAGGTGACATTGCCGTAATACCCGATGCGCGATTTGCGAACTTGCTCGGGACCGAGGTCGCCGTGCCAGAGGTTCGGGTCGTCGCTGCTTCGCGGCGCGTATTTCGCGGCCCACTCGCCCACGACCGCCCCGGGAATATCGCGCTTTTCATACATCTTCCAGAAACGCTCGGGGGGATCGTAGGGACTATGCGGCCGCGCGAACGAAACTTTAAGAAAGAACGGCTCTTCGCGGTCGTAGTTCGCCAGAAAATTCACCGCGGTGTCGCCAGTCCACGCGACGGTGTGAAGCCGCTCTGGCAGCACATAGGGTTTCGCGTCGTAATCGTTGAACCCCAGGCCCGTGGCGTGCCAATCCAGGGTGGGCGCCTGCGAATAGAACCACGACTGGTAATCGCTGCGGAAATCGATGGATTCGACCCGGCTCGACTCGTCCAGGATGGTCTGGTGAAAGCCGTGCAGGCTGCGCTGGGGCGACCAGTGCATCTTGCCGATGCCCAGGGTGTAATAGCCGGCATTCCGCATTTCCTGGGGCAGTTCGCGGGGATACTTCCACCCCACCTTGCCATAGGCCAGCATCCCGTGGTTCCACGGCGACAAGCCCGACAACAACCCGGCTCGCGCGGGCGTGCAACTCGGCGTCGACGTGTACGCCTTCGAGAACAGCACCCCCTCGCGCGCAATACGGTCCAGATGGGGCGTGATAACCGCGGTGTTGCCGTCGGCCCCCACGCAATCGCCGCGATACTGGTCGGCCATGATAAACAGGATGTTGGACTTGCCGGAGAGCGGTTGCGCGCTTCTGGCCTGCGGCGCGGCCGACAGAGCCGCAGCGCCGGCCGCGGCAAGTTGGAACGCTTCACGCCGGCTGATGCGTCGTCCGGTGTGCGTCATGGGTCTTCCCCTTCCTGCAGCGTTCCTCGTCCAGCCCCAACGCTACGATTTGCGCGTAGCCACGTTGAGAAGCTGCCGGGCGTTGTCGTTGAAAAAGTCGAGAATGTGGTCGCGATTGGTGCCCAGACGTTCCATGGCGGTGCGAATGGCCCAGATCTGCTCGTAAAGGCGCAGGGTGAACGGCGGCGTGTCTCCGTCGGCGTCTTTGGTGTATTGCGGCGTGGCTTCCACGACGTAGTCGTTGATGATCACGCTCTTCCCAAGCTCGAGCGCGCGGGCGCCTCCCGTGGCAAAGAGAATCCGGTGGGGCTCGATGGCCGCGAACAGGTTTTCGAGCATCTGCCACTCGGTGACGCACGCTGTGGTGAAGAAGAGGTTCAGCACATCCTTGAACTGGAACAGCCCCTGGGAGGCGTCGGTCAGCGTCTGGTATTTTCCCGCGGACTCGACCACGAATTTCGCGTGGGGATACTGCATGCACAGCTCGGCGACCTGCCAGGCGGCGTTCTCGTCGCTCAGGCTGATGTCCAGCACGACCAGCCGGCCCAGCCGGTCAACGAGCTGCATCGCCCACTCCGGCAAGGCCGCCGTCAGGTCTTCGGAGGAATCCAGCACAATACCGGCAAAGCGTTTCGGCGCGAGGGCTGCTTCCAGCGCTTCCGGCGTGATCCGGTCCGGCGCGAATCCCATCAGGCCGGGCACACCGGCCTGGCTGCTAAGCCGCTCGACGTATTCGTTCGTGGCGGGATCCGCGTCCGCGGCGGCATACTGCGCGTGGATGGGTCTGTTGAACAGCGCCTGCGACAACGCAGGCCGCAGCGACTCGGCGGTGTTCGCTTCAGGAGCGGGGGCCACCCGCCGCGCGAAATCAAACACATCCGGCGGGACAAACCGGCCAAACAACCTGGCGTACCAGTCCCGGTCGTCAATCTCTATGCCCATTGTTCACCCCGTGTCTCGTTGAACCGTGTCCAGAAAACATGCCATAGTCTTACCGGCAGAAGCGGTTCTCAGTATACTCGCGAAACGCGGCGGGGTCACATCCAGGGGCGTCGAGCAGGCCGCCGGTTTCTCTTCACCCAGGGGAGGACATCACGATGAACCGAATTCCCGGTGTCGCGGCCATCCTCTGCGCGGGGTTCGCGTGCCTGGCACACGGAGACCCGGCGGAGATGCGGGTCGGCACGTTCGACCAGGAGATGCGCACGTTTTATTCCGGTCGCGATGGACTGCCGAGCGAGGATGTGAAGGACCTGGCGATTACCGGCGACGGCGCCGTGTGGGCAGGCACGGCAAACGGCCTCGCCCTCTTCAAAGACGGCGCCTGGAGCTCTGTTGAGCGCTTTTCAGGCGCGCCGGTGCCGGTCCTGGCAACCGACGGAACCGCCCTAGCGCTGCTGTTTCGAGGCGCGTTGTATCTGTTCGCGGCGGAAGCGCCCGTGGCCCCTCTTCCGCCGGCGGTCAACGCGGAAAATGCCGCACATTGCCTTGCGTTCGCGAACGGACTGTACCTCGGAACAGAACACGGCCTGTACGTGCTGAAGATCAACCGGTTCGAGCCGGTTGAAGCGCTGAACAATCTGCTCGAGAACGGCGCCGCCGTGCGGGACGTGGCCCTGGCGCCCAACGGGGACATCGCCGCCGCAACCGAAAGCGGCCTGTTCTACAGCGCCGGCGGCGGGGCATGGCGCCCCCTCTTCCCGGAAGACGGCGACAGACGCTGGGCGCCGCAAGACGTGCGCAGCGTCGTATTCGATTCCCGGGGAGGCCTCTGGTTCGCCAGCCCGCAGGGCGCGGGATGCCTCAGCGACGGCTGGACGCTCTATACCGGCCGGGAAGGCCTGCCGTATAACGATTTCACGTCGATGGCGGCCGACCCCGACGGAACGGTCTATTTCGGAACGCACATCGGCGCCATCCGATACGACAGCGCGCATTGGGCGTACCGCCAGGGCCTTCGCTGGGTCCCCGGCGATGACATCCGCGCGGTGGCCGTCGACGCCCAGCGCCGGGCCTGGCTCGCCACGCCTGCCGGCGTGGGCTGCCTGTGGTACAAGCCCATGACCCTCGCCGAAAAGGCCCGGTTCTATGAAGACGAGATCGACGCGTACCACCGCCGCACCGAATTCGGATACGTGCTTCAGGTCAGTACAGCGGAACCGGGCAGGAAGGCCGGCATCCAGCAGCGTGACAGCGACAACGACGGTCTGTGGACCAGCATGTACGGCGCCGGCGAGTGTTTCGCGTATGCCGCCACGGGCGACCCGAAAGCCAAAGAGCGCGCAACGAAGGCCTTTGAGGCACTGCGGTTTCTGAGCGTGGTCACCCAGGGCGGTTCGCCGTCCAGCCCGCCGGGATTCGTGGCCCGGACGGTCTTGCCCGCCGCCGAAGGCCTCAACCCCAACGAGGCGGAATACACGGCGGAGAAAGATCGCCAGAGGCAACGGCGCGACAGGAAATGGAAGGTGATTCACCCGCGCTGGCCCACCAGCGCCGACGGCCAATGGTACTACAAGGTCGATACCAGTTCCGACGAACTGGACGGCCACTATTTCTTCTACGGCCTCTATTACGACCTCGTGGCCGGCACCGAAGAAGAAAAACTGCGCGTCCGCGACGTGGTCACGGGTCTGACGGACCACCTGCTTGCTCATGACTTCAATCTGGTCGACTGGGATGGCGCGCCGACCCGCTGGGCGGTGTTCGGTCCGGACCACATCAACGAGGATGTCACCTGGTGGGAGGAACGCGGCCTGAACTCGCTCAGCATCCTCGCCTACCTGGTCACGGCGGAGCACATCAGCGGCGAACCCCGGTACCGCGAAGCGATCGAGCGCCTGGTGAGCGAGCACGGGTACGCCGCAAACACCACCAATCCCAAAATGAGTCAGGGGTGGGGAGACGGCAACCAGTCCGACGACGAAATGGCCTTTATGAGCTACTACAATCTCCTGAAATACGAGAAGGACCCCCGCCTGCGCAGCTTTTACCTGATCGGGTTTGCGCGGTACTGGCCCCTGGAAGCGCCGGAGATGAACCCCTTCTTCAATTTCGTCTACGCCGCGCAGGCAACAGGAGAGACATTCGCCGACGCGTTCCGCACCCTTGACCTCACGCCGCGGGGCGACTGGCTGGCCGACTCGGTCGAGACGCTGATGCGCTTTCCGCTCGACCGCTTCGACTGGCGGCATAGCAACAGCCATCGGATCGACCTGCTGCCGCTGCCGCCGAACGTGCGCGGAGGCGACGTCGAAGGGACGGGCTATCGCGTGAACAATAAGGTTGTCCCGGTGGATGAAAGGCACGTCGCACACTGGAGCTACGACCCCTGGGTCCTCGACAGCGGCGGCAACGGCAACGAACTGGCGGACGGCGCAGTGTTTCTCCTGCCGTATTACATGGGGCTCTACCATGGGTTCATCGTGGAAAGCGAAGAGGACCATCAGAACACGGAAACCGGGGCCAACCCCGCGGGCCGGGAATGAGGCGAACCGTGAACGCGGTTCGCGCAAAGGAGCGCGCCATGAAAACAGCGGCATGCCTGGTGTTGTGTATGGTGGCGGGAGTGACAGTGCATCTCAGCGCGGCGGGAGCGGCCGGCCTGCCCGTCCCAACGGAGGCTGAGCTGGCCAGGATACGCGCGGCCGCGCCCGAACAACCTACCGTCGCCCCCCGGAGTCCGCGCAGCGTGCTGGTCTTCTCCCTGGTGCCGACGGGGTACGTTCACAGCGCGATCCCGTACGGCGAGGCGGCGCTCCGAAGCATCGCGGAGAAGACCGGCGCGTTCAGCGTCGAATGTACGAACGACATCGCCGTGTTTGAACCCGAACGCCTCAGCCGCTTCGACGCCGTGTTTTTCAACAACACGAACAGCGAGTTGTTCCTGCCCGGCGATTTTGAGACGCTCTCCGATGCGCAGAAAGAGGCCGCCCGCACACGCGACGCGGCGCTCAAACAGAGTCTCGCGGCATTCATCCGCGACGGCAAGGGCATTGTCGCGCTGCACGCCGCGCTCGCCATCTTCGCCGAGTGGGAGGCCTGGGGCGATATCATCGGTGGCCGTTTCGACAACCATCCCTGGAATAGGGAGGTCACGGTGCGCGTCGAGGAACCCGGCCATCCCCTCCTCCAGGCGTTCAAGGAACCCGAGTTCCGGGTCCATGACGAGATCTACCAGGTTACGGGACCCTACTCGCGCGAGACCCACCGCGTGCTGCTGTCGCTTGACCTCGAAAAGACCGGCGCGCCCAACGTGGCGGAAGTGCACCGCACGGACGGCGATTTCGCCCTGGCCTGGATCAAACCCTATGGCAACGGGCGCGTGTTCTATTGCGGGCTCGGCCATGAGCACGAACTCTTCTGGAATCCCGCCATCCTGCGCTTCCTGCTCGACGGCGTCCAGTTCGCCACCGGCGACCTGGAGGCCGATATGACCCCGAGCGTAAAACACTGAAACGGGGGTGCATCACCGGGTTTCGTGCGTTTGAGACCCGAGGGGGCCCGATCTGCGGGACCGCAATGAGCCCCTCCCATACCTCCAGGGGTGGCGTTGCCGAAGCTGCCGCGCCGGATTCAATAAATACCCCCGAAAATTGCCCTTTTCCCTTTCCCCATGGCATAATAATAGTAGTAATTGCCCGTAATACGCGAACAACGGGGCCTATCGCAACCTGTAGGGGATATGTTTAAGGGAGAACGCTATATTTTGTTGCCAAGACGGGTACCATTTGGTACACTACGACCTGTCAATTGATTATTATGGGGAATTGTCATGGGTTCGTCACCAAAACTCTCCGTCGACCGCATCCGGGAAATTGTTGGCGTCGTTTTTATTGCTTTCACTATTTTCCTATTTCTGGCTCTAGTCAGTGATGGATACGACGGCGACATCCGGCGGCCGCTGGACGGTATCGGCGAATCGGGGCATCCGTTGGGATGGCCGGGCGCCTGGGTGACCTGGTTTCTCACCCTGCTGCTGGGTCATGGCGCGCACGTCATTTACTGCATTACCTGTGTGTGGGGCATCATGCTCTTGCGGCATGCCCCGCTCGATCGTCTGATCTCCCGGGCAATCGGCCTGTTTGTGCTCTCGTGTTCGGTGGCGTCGCTGCTGCATGTGCAAATGTCTGCGGCGGGCGAGGGCGTGGGCGGCGGCGGGGTGATCGGCGCGTTTTTCGGCGACCTGACGCGTTCGCAATTCGGCGTGATCGGCGCCACGGTTGTCGCGCTGACCGTCGCGGCTATCGGCCTGCTGCTTTCGACGGATTTTCTTTTCGTGAACGCCCTGAACGCATGCCGGATGACCGTCATGCTCGTGCTGAAAGCCGTGGCGCACTGGGTCGAGGCCGGCACGAACGCCTGGCGCACGAGTTCGGGCCGGCGCAAGAGTCCCGCCGCGAGCCTTCGTCAAAAAGACCAGGCCTGGAACAGGCTGCGTTCGCGAAAAGGCCCCGATGAGGAAAGCGGCGAACCTGAACTCGCGCCGGAGCCCGCCGAACGCCGCATCCGCATCCGTTCGGGATTGCGCCAGAGCCCCCAGGACGAGCAGCCCGCACTCGAAACCCCCGAGCTTCCCTTTGAGGATGCCCCGGCAGCGGTTCCGGCGTCTGCCCCCATGGACGCACTGGATGAACCGGAGGCGCCGGAACCGGAATTGGCCGACGCGGAGACGGAGACGGAACCCGTGCACGTGGCGGAAAGCGCGCCGGCGCGGCGCAGACCCTTGTTGCCGCAGCGCAAGAAACAGCCGGAAGATGAGTTGCCGCCCGATTACGAGTATCCCAAACGCTACACGAAACCACCGCTGAGCATTTTCGATCCGGCCCCGCCCCCTGTCGAGACGGATCTGGAAGACCACCTGTATGCCACGAGCGCGGTGCTAGAAGAGAAACTCAAGACCTTCGGCATCGAAGCCCAGGTGGTGGAAGTAACACGCGGTCCCACAATCACGCGCTTCGAACTGGAACCCGCCCCCGGCATCAAGGTCAGCCGGTTTCACGCGCTTGCGGATGATATCGCGCTGGCATTGCGCGCCTACCGTGTGCGCGTCGAGGCGCCGATCCCCGGAAAGGGCCGGGTCGGCATCGAAGTGCCCAACAAAGACCGGGAAACCGTAGTGGTGCGCGAACTGCTGGAATCCCGGGCGTTTTCGCGTTCGGCATACGCGCTTCCCCTGGCCCTGGGCAAAGGGATTGGCGGAGAGGTCCACGTGGCCGACATGACCGCCATGCCGCATCTCCTCGTCGCGGGAGCGACGGGCGCCGGCAAGACCATCTGCGTCAAGACCCTGCTGGCCAGCCTGCTGGTGGAACGCTCGCCGGATGAGATGCAGCTCATGCTGATCGACCCCAAGATGGTGGAACTGTCCATCTTCAACGACATCCCCCACCTGATCACCCCCGTGGTGACCGAAGCGAAGAAGGCGGCTTCCAGCCTCAACTGGCTCATCAACGAGATGGAAGAGCGCTACCGCCTCTTCGCGCATCTGCGCACGCGCAACATCGAGGTCTACAACGCCAGCGTGGAAAACGGCGAAATCGAGATGCCGCAGAAAGACGGCGAGGCCAGCGAGTCCATGAACGTCATCCGCAAACTCCCCTACATCGTCTGCGTGATTGACGAACTGGCCGACCTGATGATGCTGGCCCGGGCGGAAGTCGAGGACGCGATTGCCCGGCTGGCACAGCTTGCGCGCGCGGTGGGCATTCACCTCATCATCGCGACACAGCGGCCCTCCGTAGACGTGCTCACCGGCGTGATCAAGGCGAACTTTCCCGCGCGCATCTCGTTCCAGGTGGCGTCGCGGGTGGATTCGCGCTGCATTCTCGACGAGATTGGCGCAGAACGGCTTATCGGCAAGGGCGATATGCTCTACCTGCCGCCCGGCCGCTCCAAACCGACGCGCATCCAGAGCGGGTTTGTCAGCGACGACGAAATGAACCGGCTGATCGCCTACCTGAAGACCCAGGCGCCCGCCCAGTACCGCGAGGAAATCGAAAAATTCGGAAAATCGGACGACAAACTCGAGGATCTGGCCGACCAGGACGACGACCTGTTTGACGAAGCGGTGCGGGTCGTGCTGGAGACCGGGCAAGCCTCAATTTCTATGGTGCAAAGACGGCTTCGGGTAGGGTATACTCGTGCCGCACGTCTCATCGATATGATGGAATTGAGGGGAATCGTGGGTCCGCATATAGGCAGTAAAGCGCGCGAGATTCTCGTCAACGCGCCGCCCAAGAATGAGGTCGCATGAGCACCAAGACAACATTTCCGGGACACGAATTGCGCGAGCAACGGGAAGCGCGCGATTTGAGCCTGGCCGAAGTCTACAAACGGGTACATATCCCGATCCGGTATCTGGAGGCCCTCGAGCAGGCCCATTTCGAAGACCTGCCCGAACCGTGTTTCGTCAACGGGTTTCTCAAGTCCTACTGCGCCTTTCTCGAACTGAACGCCGAGCGCTTCATCAATCTCTACCATGAAGCGGCCGACCCCGGCTCCGCGAGGCTGCTGCGCAATGCCCGGAACGAACCCGGCGTCCCGGAGTGGCGCCGCGAACTCGTGACGTGGGCGGCGATCTGCGCCATCCTGGCCGTGGGATGGCTGACCTACCACGTGGTCGTGCGGCCCGATGCCGGCCCCGGGAACGGCCGGGTCGAGGCCGGCGCACCGGACATCAGCGAGCGCCCTGCCCCGCAAGGCAATCCGTTTGAACCTGCCAGCGGACACACCAGCCGGCCGTAGCCCCGGGTCCGCGGCAAAACAGGCGCTGGACATCTTCATTCCCTCGTCTTCACTAATTTGGTACAATGACGGCGCTTCCATGACCGTACGAGAACACCGGGCTCCTTCGCACTAGTGATGAACATGCCAATGCCAGACGACACCTCCAGAGACGGGGCAGCCGGGCACGAAACGCGTGCCGTGTTCAATCTGCCGAATCAGCTCACGCTGTTGAGGTTGCTCATGACCCCCGTGCTGCTCGTCCTGCTCTCCGTGGATACGCTTGCCACGTACGCCGCCGGATACGCCCTGTTCATCGCGGCGACGCTGACCGACTATTACGATGGAAAGATCGCCCGTGAACGCAATTTGATCACGAATTTTGGCAAACTCATGGACCCGTTGGCCGACAAGATCCTGATCTCGACGGTGTTCATCATGATGGTCGGCATGCCCGACCTCATCGTGCCGCGGTGGACGGTGGTGGTCATCATCGCGCGGGAGTTTCTGGTGACCGGGGTGCGGTCGCTGGCGGCAAGCGAGGGCGTCATTATCGCGGCCAACAAGTACGGCAAGACCAAGGCCGTGCTTCAGATGGTCTTCGTGCACGTGTTTCTCGGCCTGGTGATTCTGAAACGTCTCGCGGCCTTCTGGATTCCGGGCCCCGTGTCGGACTATGCATGGATTCTGCACTACACATCCCTGTGTGCGATTATCTTCGTAGCCTTATACACCGTATACTCGGGTGTGCGCTATGCGCAATTGAACTGGCAGACCTTGCGCCTGGGGAGTTGAGATGGACAGCACGGCTCAGTCTACATTCATCGTCGATCTGGCGGCCTACGCGCAGAACCTGCGCGTGGTCCGCGATATGCTCCCCAAAGAGTGCGCGATCATGGCCGTCGTGAAGGGAAACGCCTATGGCCACGGCTCCGTAGCCATCGCGCAGCGCGCGCTGCAGGCCGGAGCGGCCATGCTGGGCGTCGCCACCGTGGAGGAGGCCATCGTGTTGCGTTCGGCAAGCATTACCGCGCCCATCACGGTGCTCATGCAACCGCCCGCCGACGCCTTTCCCGAAGCCATCGAAAACAACCTGCGACTGGTCCTGTCAGACATCGACGCCGCCGAAAAACTGGGCGAACTGGCGCGCAAACGCAACCGGGTAATCCCCATTCACTGCAAGGTCGACACGGGGATGGGGCGCGAAGGCCTGGATCCCGAAAGCGTCATCGCGGCGATGCGGCATGTCACGCGGGTATCGCACATCGATATCGAGGGCGTCGCCACCCATTTCTCGAGCGCGGATGACATCGATGACCCGGCGACCGCCAACCAGCTCCGCGTCTTCAAGCAGGTGCTCAGACAATTCGAGAAGGAAGGCATCCCCTACGAGGTGGCGCACGCCGCCAACAGCGCCGCCATCGTCGGCCATCCGGCCAGCGCCTTCAGCATGGTGCGCCCCGGCCTCATGACCTACGGCGTCTGGCCCACCGACACCCCTCCCGAGCGCATGGCCCTGCGGCCCGTGGGCCGATGGGAATCGAAAATCGTGCTGATCAAAGAACTCCCGTCCGGCTGGAGCATCGGCTACGGCCGCACGTACACGACCGAACGTCCGACGCGCACCGCCGTCATTCCCGTCGGGTATGCCGATGGCTACAAGGTGCAGTTCGGCAACAACGCCGACGTGCTCATCCGCGGACGGCGCTGCCCGGTCCGCGGCCGCGTTTCGATGGACCAGATCGTGGTCGATGTGACCGAGGTGCCCGGCGTGACGGCCGGCGACTCCGCCGTACTCATCGGTATCGACGGTTCCGAGCAGATCACCGTGTCGGAGCTGGCAAAACGCGCCAGAACCGTGGGACAGGACATTCTGTCGTGCATCGGCCCGCGGGTGCACCGCGTTTACGTGAACTGACGGCCGCGGCCCTATGAAACGGCCCGTCTGACATGGCCAACCTGTTCTACATAGACGGCTACAATGTCATTCACCACTGCCGGCGCTTGAAGGCGCTGGCGCGCTCGGATTTCGAGGCGGCCCGCGAAATGCTTATCGACCGTGTGGCCCGCTACTGCAGCGACGCCGGCCAGGCCGCCAGGATCATCTTCGACGGCAGCGGCCGCCATCCGGATCTGATCGCCCCCTTCCTCTCCACGCCGCGCCTCGAGGTCGTCTATTCCCCCGCCCACCAGACGGCGGACGCCCTCATCGAACGCGAGGTGTACGAGGCCGGAGACCGGTCGGCGATCGTCGTGGTTACCAGCGATCGGGGCATCCGCGACCTGTGCGGCGGGCTCGGCGCGCTCACCATGCGCCCCGAACATTTTCTGCAGACCATCGAAGAAAGCCTGCAACAGGCGCGCCACAGCCTTCAGGCGGCCCAGCTCCGGCCGCAGCGCGCTACTCGCATGGAAGACCATCTCGACGAAAAAACCCGGGCCCGCCTGGAAACCCTCCGTCAACGGCTCGAGGACCGCGCCGGCCATTAAAGCTGTGCGGAAGTCAGCTCCTGCAGCTCCGCGTCGATGCTCTGCGTCACCGGAAACCGGAAACCCGTTTTCGGATCCAGGTCCAGCTCCAGCACCTTGAGCGTCACGGGCAACTGCTCGCGTTTCCACTGATTCTGAACGAACAGCCGCCCAAAACTGGCCGTCCAGGACCGGAGTTGTTCCGCGGCGTAATCCGGATGCCGGGCCACGAGAACGCGCCAGCAATCGGCAAGGCTCATCCGTCTCCGCGCAAAGAGAAACAGGAGGTCATCCAGCACGATATACGGCATCAGGTCGGCTTCGTCGGTCTGGTTCGGCGCCAGTTCCGCGCTCGGAGGAAGCGCGAGCACGCTCGTGAGCGCGGCCACGTTGTCGCGCGCCGCAATCCGCTCCAGCAGCGCCGTCACGATAGTCTTGGGGACGTTGGCAATCGGCGAGTAGCCGCCCTGATTGTCGCCGCCCGTCGTGGTGTAGCCCACGGCGGCCTCGCTCAGGTTGGACGTGACTAGCAGCAACCCGCGCTCGTTATTGGCCCAGTTCAGCATCATGCTTCCGCGAATGCGGGCCTGAAGGTTCTGCCGGGCCACGGGCGTGACCCGGTCTTCTCCCCCCGCCAGTTGTCGCGCGCTTTCGAGCGCAAGCGCGGACTCGTCGTCGATTCCCACGACCACAAACGGCACCCCGAATGCTTCCGCCAGTGCGCGCGCGGCGGATTGCGTCGCGTCGCTGCTGTGCGCCGAATGGGGAAGATACGCCGTCTTGACCCGCCGGGCGTAATCCGGGACCTCCGCACCGGCCTTCAGCGCTTTGGCCGCCTCTACGGCCAGCACGAGGCAGAGCGCACTGTCGCGCCCGCCCGACAGCGCCACCAGAAACCGTTCAAAGACGCCCACCTTTTCGAAATAATCGCGCAACCCGAGCACCAGCGCATCAAACAACTGGTCCAGAAACTCGCCCGTCCCCGGGCACGCGGAAGACCCGGCCGGCACAAACAGGTTCCCGGACAGTTGTGCCGCGAATTCGCCGGTGGGCGCTGGGGTGCAGGCGCCCCCGGACAGATCGACGAAACGCAGGCCGCTGGACTGGGGGGCGCGTTCCGCGCTCTGGCGCCACGTCGAGTTCTCGGCCCGAACCCGCGCGATGTCGTCGAGATTGACCACCCCGGTCGTGAGGGTCCAGTAGTCTTTCGACAGCAGGGGTCCCTCGGCCGCGATGCCGTCGGGCGTGGCGACAAAACCCCCGCCGTCAAACACCAGCCGGCCGCTGTCGCAGCCCAGCAGGTTGGCGTACGCATACACGCACGCGAGACTGCCCGCGGCGCCCAGCACCAGCCGCCGCCGCTGCTCGTTCTTGAGCGGGGTAAACGGCGAAGCGCTGCCGTTGCAGATGATCTCCGCGCCGGCCTGTACCCGCTCGCGGGCCGGCTGGTTGGCGGCCCACAAATCTTCGCAGATCTCGGCGCTGACGTTGCCAAACGGCAGCATGAAAATGAGTTCGCCCGCGGGCACGCCGTGAATCTCCGTCGCGCCCTGCCGCCACGAAGTCCAGTTGCGGCCCTCGTAGAAAATGCTGTAGGTGGGGAGGTATTTCTTGAGGATTACGCCGCGCACCGCCCCGTCGTACACCAGGGCCGCGCCGTTGTACATCATGGAATCCATGCAGACCGGCAGCCCGACAAACGCGGCAATCCCGGCACTGGCGCGAGCAAGCGTTTCCAGCTCATCCCAACTGCGGCGCGCGATGTCGGGCCAGAACACGCGGTCCTCGAGGCTGTACCCCGATATGCCCAGCTCCGGGGTCACCAGGAGATGCACCCCCTCCGCCCGCGCAGCCTCCATCACCTCGCGCAGGCGCGCGCCGTTGCCCGAAAAATCGCCCACCTTCACCGATACGGATGCCACGCCGATCTTGACTAGACGCATACGTCCACCTCGCCCCCGTTGCCATCACGGCTGAATGACGCGTTCATGCTATTCGCAGCCCATGCCGCCACTGGCCCACCTCCTACGCCACGTCGGGATTTTCGAGGAGCGCCGCTTTGTCCCGTCCAACGGCTTCCGACAGCATCACGCGGTAGATTTCGGGGTTTCGCAGCCGCTTGAATTCATCCGGCAGCGCGGCGATGTTCCGCAGGGCCCGCGCGCGAATATCCGGCAGCGGCGCGGGTTCCATCGTGCGTTCGCCCCGCTCGAAACAGGTCTCGAAGAGATTCTCGCTCCGGACCGCATCGCGGATCAGTGCGCGGACATGGGGATCGCTGCGGCGGCGTCCCTCGATCTCGCCGTGTCGCGCAATGGGTTCGCCGTTGGTATACAGCACGTCGCCGAGGGGGTGGTTCTGCGCGTCATAGTACCGGACGGGATGTTTGCGGCCGGGATCCGTCGCCTTTTCGATATTGGACGAGATCTTGATCTTCGGCCGCCAGGTCTCGCCTTCGGCCACCGCCACCAGTTTGTATACGCCGCTGAGGGCCGGACAATCGTTGGAAGTGATGAGATGGGTGCCGACGCCCCAGGCGTTTATCCGGGCGCCCTGCCGTTTGAGGTCCGCGATCAGATCTTCATCGAGGTCGTTGGATGCGACGATCAGCGGATCCTTCAGACCGGCCTCCGTCATCATGCGATGGGCCATCTTGCTGAGTTTGGCCAGGTCACCCGAGTCCAGCCGGATGGCCGCCCGAGCCATCTGTCCCTTCGCGTGCATTTCCTTGAACACGGCAATCGCGTTCGGCACGCCGCTGCCCAGGGTGTCGTACGTGTCGACCAGCAACACACAGCGGTCGGGATAGTTGCGCGCAAACGCCCGGAAGGCCTCCAGTTCGCTGGGAAAACTCATGACCCAACTGTGGGCATGCGTGCCCGACACGGGGATGCCGTAGACTTTGCCCGCAAGCACGTTCGACGTCGAGGAGCATCCTCCGATGTAGGCCGCGCGCGAACCGCTCAGCCCGCCGTCCGGCCCGTGCGCCCGGCGCAAGCCAAATTCCATCACCGGTTCGCCTTCCGCGGCCAGGCAGATGCGCGCAGCTTTTGTTGCAATCAGGGTCTGGTAATTCAGCGTATTCAAGAGCGCCGTTTCGACGAGCTGGGCCTCCAGCACAGAGCCCTCCACCTGCAGGATGGGCTCGTGGGGAAACACCAGCGTGCCCTCCGGCACGGCCCGGATGGTCAGGGTGGGACGAAAGTCCCGCAGGTACGCGAGAAAGGCGTCGTCAAACAGGCCCAGGGTGGCGAGATACTCCAGGTCGTCGCGGCTGAAACGCAGGTGTTCGAGGTATTGCAGAAACGGCCCCAGTCCGGCCGCGACGGCGAAACCGGCGTTGGGCGGGAGCCGCCGGAAAAAGTACTCGAAACACACGCGCTGGCTGGCGCGCTGCTCTTTCCAGAACCCGGCGACCATCGTCAGTTCATACAAATCGGTGAGAAGGGCCATCCCTTCGCGCTGACACCACGGCTGAGCTGGCATTACCTCAGATCCTCCGCACGAACAAACAGGACCCCCTGCTGCCGCATTTCGGCGAGAGCCGCATCCACGGTTCCGGGGGGAATATCAATGCCGCGGCAGGCATCCAGCAGCAGCACCACGTCAAAACCGTGCCGCACGGCATCCAGAGCGGTATTCTTGACGCAGTAGTCCGTCGCCAGGCCGCCGACAAACACCCGGGCGATGCCGCGCTCCGCCAGGCGTTCCGCCAGGCCCGTACCTTCAAATCCGCTGTAGGCTTCGGCGTCAGGCCCGGTCGCCTTGTCGATAACAAGGGCCTGACTGGGAACGTTCAGGTCGTCGTGAAACGCGGCGCCGGGCGTATCTGCCACGCAATGAGCGGGCCAGCTTCGGTCTTCGAACCGGGGCGCCTCCGCAAAGCTGCAATGATCGGCCGGGTGCCAGTCCCGCGTAAACACAACGCATCCGAATTTCGGTATCAGCGCATTTAGAACCGGCACCACGGCGTTGCCGTTTTCCACCGCAAGCGCCCCGCGCGGGCAGAAGTCCTTCTGGACATCCACCACAATCAGGGCGTCCGCGGGTTGCACTTTGATCACGTCTCCCATAAAACGGCCCTCGTCTTTGTCGATTGCGCCAGATTCCCGTTGCCTATGATTTAACCACACCTGCACCGCACAAAGAAAGCGCGGCGTTTCCCGGGCTCTGCGGAACACGTTCAGAGCATCCGGCCAGTGAATTGCACGGATCCGGAAGGCCCCCGCAGGCCTCATGCCGGGAGGTTCGAATGACCGCCCGGGCCGGCGCTCAGGGACCGCTTTCGGAAGTGCCATTTGGGCTGAACCTGTGCGATAATCGGAACGGTTACCCGGGAATCCCGGGTCCACCCGAGTGATAACCAGAATGCCGGGCTGCGCTTCCATGTGGGCAATGGCGTCTATTCGCGGCATCTCCCGCGCAGCAGGCCCGTAAGGAGCGGTATGGAAAAGCCGAACAACGAGCAGGAAGCCCCGCCGAAGTCGCCTCAGCAAGCCTTGCCCCTGAGTGAGATTCAGCCGCGTCTGAAGGAACTGCTCGAGACGGGCGACACCCGGGCCACGCTCGCGGTCGATCTGGTCCTGTCTCAGGCGGTCTATCACGGCGCCAGCGACGTCCATTTCGAGCCATGGACCGACAGCCTGGCCCTGCAGTTTCGGATCGATGGCATCCTGCACGATATTGCCCATGTCCCGGATGCGCACAAGGCGCGCATCACCGCCCGAATCAAGGTGATGGCCCAGATGGTCGTCTATCAGAAAGACCAGCCGCAGGATGGCCGCATTCCCCCCGACCAGACGTCGAGCGGGTATTCCATGCGTGTGGCCACGTTTCCGACCATCAATGGGGAAAAAATCGTGGTGCGCATTCTGGGAACATCGAAGCAGATGCTCGATGTCGAAGACCTTGGATTTGACGCCGCGGCCACCGGGATGCTGCGCGACCTGATCCGGCGGCCCCAGGGGGTGATCCTGCTCACGGGGCCGAGTTCCAGCGGGAAGACCACCACGATCTTCGCGCTGCTGCGCGAACTGCTGCGCACGCAGGTGACCACGACCCATATTGTCACGATCGAAGATCCCGTTGAATACCGTCTCGACCGGGTGACGCAGATCCAGGTGAATCCCCGGACCGGGGTGACGTTCCAGAATGCGCTGCGTTCCATCCTGCGGCAGGATCCCGAAGTGATCATGGTCGGCGAAATCCGCGATGTGGAAACGGCCAGGATGGCCATCCAGGCCGGACTTACGGGGCATCTCGTGATCAGCACCATTCACAGCGGCACGGCGTGCGGGGTGTTCGCGCGCCTGCTCGACATGGGCATCGAACCGTACCTGCTGGCGTCGAGCGTCACGGGCGTGCTGGCCCAGCGTCTGGCGCGGCTCAACTGCCCCAACTGTCTGGAGACATACACGCCCACGCCCGACCTGCTCACCCGGTTTGGCAAGGCCCCGAAGCATCAGCCCTACCAGCGGGGGAAGGGCTGTGCCCGGTGCCAGAACATCGGCTATCGCGGGCGGACGGCGCTGGGCGAGCTGCTGCTCGTCAACCAGGACATCGCGAACCTGGTCCTCCAACATCCCACGATCAACGCGATGCAGGAAGCCGCCGCGGCCCATCACATGCGCACGCTGTTCGACGTCGGTCTCGAAGCCGCCCGCAACGGCCTCACCACGCCGGAAGAACTGTCGCGGGTGCTGCCGCCGCCGGACGTCGTGTAAGGGGCACAGCCAAGGGCAGAAACGGGCACGGGGAGATATGAGTATGCAGGCGAATCCGGTTTTGGGGGTCTTGCTGCACGCGGTCGGGGGATTGGCGGCCGCGAGCTTCTATATCCCTTACAAGAACGTCAGGGGCTGGGCCTGGGAATCGTACTGGCTGGTGGGCGGGGTGTTCAGTTGGCTGGTGGCGCCCCTGGTTGGCGCAGCGCTCATCTGCCCGAATCTACTCGAAACCCTGTCGAGCGCGCCTCCTTCGAGCCTGTTCTGGACGTACGCGTTCGGGGTGCTCTGGGGCATCGGCGGCCTGACCTTCGGCCTGTCGATGCGCTACCTGGGCCTCTCGCTGGGATACGCGCTGGCGCTGGGGTTCTGTGCGGCGTTCGGGACCATCATTCCCCCGCTGTTTCAGGGCGGGCTCGTCGAGCTGCTGGCCGAACTGTCCGGTCAGGTGACGCTGGCGGGCGTGGCGGTCTGCCTGGGCGGCATCACGGTGTGCGGCTGGGCCGGCGTGCGCAAAGAACGGGAACTGTCCCAGGAAGAGAAACAGGCCGCTGTCCAGGAGTTCAGTTTCATCAAGGGCGCCTGGGTTGCGGTATTCGCGGGGGTGATGAGCGCGTGTATGGCGTTCGCGTTCGCGGCGGGCAAACCGATCCTGGAGTCCGCGGTCAAGAACGGCGCGCCCGAGATCTTCTCGAACCTGCCCGTGCTGGTCGTGGCGCTTCTGGGCGGCCTGACCACCAACCTGGTCTGGTGCCTGTTTCTGAACGCGAAGAACCACAGCGCCCGCAACTATGTGGACGCGGGCGGCCACCGTCTCGG
>DDYW01000162.1 GCA_002348185.1 Candidatus Hydrogenedentes bacterium UBA2224
AGCCGGCCTCGGTCAGCGTCGTGGCATCCACCACCGCAAACGGCACATCCAGCATCTTTGCAAGCGTCTGGGCCAGCAGGGTCTTCCCGCATCCCGACGGGCCGATCAGGAGAACATTCGACTTGTGAAGCTCGACCCCGTCAATCTCCCCGCCCGACAGGATCCGCTTGTAGTGATTGTGAACCGCGACCGAGAGGATGCGTTTCGCACGCTCCTGGCCAATCGCGTATTGGTCGAGGTAGCTGAAGATTTCGTCTGGACGAGGGACTTTCAGACCGCGCGAGACGCCCTTGCGGGCGCGGTCCTCGGCGACGATTTCGGAGCAAAGCTGAACGCATTCATCGCAGATATTGACTTCCGGCCCGGCAATGAGTTTGCCCACTTCGTCGTGGCGTTTGCCGCAAAAAGAGCAACTGGGGACATCACCTCGCGTGCGATGTGGAGCCATAAATACCTCCCTTGGAGATGAGACTGTCGACGATGGTTATAGCACTCTGCCGCCGTTTTGTCAACAGTTTTCTCGCCCAAGGTGTTCGATAATGCGCTTCGTCAGCTCTATTTTGCAGAAAAACCTTCTTTTCTGCAAGTTCTGCCCCGGCATACCTTGCAGACACGCCGTCTACCAGGTGGCAGGGGAAGACGCGAACTGCGTTTTATGCGCACAATGCGCATAAAGTACTAGGCCTTGACCGTGTCGCGACGGAGGATTTCGTCGACGAGGCCGTAATCCCTGGCCTCCTGGGCATCCATGAAGAAATCACGGTCGCTGTCGTGTCGGATGTTCTCTATGGGTTGGCCGGTATGGAGCGCCAGGATCTCGTCGATCATCTCGCCCACGCGCACGATTTCGCGGGCCTGGATATCGATATCCGAGGCCTGTCCGTGGGCGCCGCCCATCGGCTGGTGCAGGAGGAACCGGGAATAGGGCAACGCAAACCGCTTTCCGCGGGTGCCGGCAGCCATCAACAGGGCGCCCATGCTGGCCGCCTGGNNGGTGTCGTAGATGGCCAGGCCGGCGGTCACGCTGCCGCCGGGGGTGTTGATGTAGAGCTGGATGTCCTTGTCCGGGTCTTCCGATTCCAGAAACAGCAGTTGGGCGATGACATAGTTGGCGACGTGGTCGTCGATGGGAAACCCCAGAAACACGATGCGTTCCTTGAGCATCTTTGAATAGATGTCGTAGGGCCGCTCGCCGCGGCTCGTGTCTTCATAGATCGTAACCGCGCGGAGATCCAGGGGGTTTCGGAGATACTCACTCATCATTCGCGTTTTCCTGGGCCTTCAACTCGGCTTCCTTGACTTCCTTATCCTTCACCTTGGCGTTGGCCATAATCAGCGCCAGGGCCTTCGCACGATAGAGGCGGCCTTCGGTACGGCTCCGGCGGTCGCCCTCTTCCAGGTAATGGGTGACCGCATCGGATTGGACGCCCACGCGCTGGGCAATGGACGCAACCTCCTGCTCGAAATCGTCATCGGTCACTTCGAGGTCTTCTGTTTCACCGATCTTGTTCAGGACGGTGATCTGCTTGACATCCGCTTCGGCCTCTTCACGGGCCCGCTTGCGCAGTTCATCTTCGCGGGCCTCGATGTCCGCCATCGAGCTGCCCGCCTGGCGGAGCCGCGAAACCTGTTCGCGGTAGAGGTCCTCGGCCATCTCATCGAGCAGGCTCTTGGGCAGTTCAAATGTACAGGTTTTGATCACGGCTTCGAGCGCGCGGATTTCGGCAATCCGGTTGCTCTGTTCGGACGCGCCCTCGCGCATCTGCTCCGCGATCTTTGCCTTCATGTCCTCGACGCTTTCGAAGCCCGCCTGTTTGGCGAAATCGTCGTTCAGTTCGGGCAGCTTGCGCCGCTTGATTTCCTTGACCTTGATACTAAAATCCGCTTTCTTGCCGCGGAGTTCCTCGTTGGGCGTGTTTTCCGGCAAGGTCACCGTGCAGGTGAGGTCCGCGCCCGTCGAACTGCCGAGCAAAGCCGCCTCGAATTCCGGGAAAAAGCGTTTCGTGCCCAGAATGTAGGGATAGTCGTTGGCCGACCCGCCCGCGAACTCCACGCCGTCCACGGTGCCCTTGAAATCGATGATAACCTGATCGCCCTCGGCCGCCTTGCCGCGCTTGAGGGTCTCGAACACCGAATAGCGCGAGCGGAGCCCGTCCACGGCTTCCTTGACGTCCTTGTCCGCGACCTTGACCACGGGCCGTTCGACGCTGACGCCCTTGTAGGCGCCCAGTTCTACACGCGGCGCCACCTCAAACTTGAAAGTGAAGTCCAGGGGCTCGTCGTCCGCGCGCTCTTTCTTGTCCTCCAGGCCGTCGATTTCCGGCATGCCCAGGGGGCGCAGGTCTTCGACTTTGATCAGGCGCTGGAACGCAGCGCTCACGAGTTTCGCGTCGACCTCGCCCTTGACGATCTTGCCGAATTTCTTTTCGATGAGCTTGCGGGGCGCCCGGCCGGGACGGAACCCGGGGACTTCGGCTTCCTTCTTCAGCTCGTCGATCATTTCGGCCGATTTCTGGCTCCGGTTCGCGGGCGGAATGGACACTTTGACTTCATAGGCGCAATCGCCCTTGTAGTCGACCTCGAATTTCGGGTCTTCTACGAAGTCTTCCTCTTCCTCCGCGGCATCAGCAGCAGCGGCCGTGGCGGCGGCTTCTTCCGCGGCGGCGGTTGCGGTCGCGTCCTGTTCGGGCTGTGTTTCGTCTTTGCTCTTTTTTGTTTCTTCTGCCATGGGGTCTTCTCTACCTCTGTCGACGTTATCCTTGGGCCAACACGGCGTTTACTTACGGCGATTGGTGGGCGAGGCGGGACTCGAACCCGCACACCTTGCGGCACTGGATCCTAAGTCCAGCGCGTCNNCGCGTCTGCCAATTCCGCCACTCGCCCCGGAGAACACCTTCTCCGGAGATGCCATTCCATGCCTGGAAGACATTCTAGCACGGCATTCTGCCTGGGGTATGGCGTCCGATCCGGCACAGAAAGGGTGGGCGATGCGGCCCAGGCTTCGGCGATTCCCCGAAACGGCGTCCGTGCCCACGCACCAAAACTAAAAATGGATCTTACCACAATAAAACCAAGAATTTCAACACGTTGTCGCATCAGCGCCGCCGAACCAAGCCCCTGGCCGTTCCGCCCGGCCCGTAGGGCCGCCGGAGTGGATGCCGCCCGCCGGGCGTGACGAACCGGCGGCCTCTCCCGGGAACCGCGCCGAGGAAGGTGCATCGCAAGGAGAGCCTGTAGTAATGTAAGCGGCAGTGGCTGCCGGTTCGTAAGGTTGCGGCAGCACAGGGGGCATCGCATGAACGGCTCAGAGCTCAACGTCGGCTTGATGCAACTGGTCTTCCCGATGGTCAAGACGGTCGACATGATGAGTCCCGCCCTGGCAAGCCACCATCTCGACGTCGCCTACCTCGCCTTGCGCATCAGCGAACAGGCGGGCCTGCCCGCGGACGACGTGCGGAACACCGTCCTGGCCGGCATGTTGCACGATATCGGGGCCTTTTCGCTGGACGAGCGGCTGGACATCCTTGACTTCGAGTACCACAGCCCGGACCGCCATTGCAGCGCGGGCTACGAACTGCTCCGGCACTTCGAGCCCTTTGCCGAAGCCGCCGCCATCATCCGGTTTCACCACGTTCACTGGAACAACGGGGACGGCCGCCAGCGCAATGGCGTGACCGTGCCCCTGGGCAGCCATATTCTTCACCTGGCGGACCGCATCGCGGTGCTGGTCCCCAAGAATATCCACGCATTGAGCAAGGTCCCCGAGATCTGCGAGCAAATTCAAGCCCTTCGGGGCACGTGGTTCCATCCGGACGCGGTCGACGCGGCGCTCGCGCTTGCCAGGCACGACAACATCTGGCTGGACCTCGTGACTCACGCCGTCGAACGGCCGCTGGCTGATTGCCTTAAGAAACCGCAGCGCATGGCCACGCTGGATGAACTCCTCGCGTTCGGCGAACTCGTGTGCCAGCTCATCGATTTCCGCAGTCCCTTCACGGCGACCCACACCAGCGGGCTGGCGGCCGCCGCGGTGGCGCTCGGCGAGCGCCTTGAATTCGATGAGCCGCAACAGAAGCTCCTGAAACTTGCCGCCTACCTCCACGACCTCGGCAAACTGGCCATCCCCATCGAGGTGCTCGAAAAGCCCGGCCGGTTCACCGACGACGAGTGGCATACGATGCGGGCGCACGTCTATTACACGTTCCACGCGTTGTCCCCCCTCCCCGCCCTGGACCAGCTTACCTCCTGGAGCGCCCTGCACCAGGAGCGCCTCGACGGAAGCGGGTATCCCTTCGGCTATACCGCCGACCGGCTCCCCCTTGGCGCACGGGTGCTGGCCGTCTCGGACGTGTTTGTCGGCATCACCGAAGACCGCCCCTACCGCAAAGGCATGCCCGAACACGAAGCCCGGGCCGTGCTCGCCGACATGGCCGCAAAACGCCAGCTCGATCCGGACATTGTCCGCATTTTGTTCGACGACTTCGACACCCTCAACACGGTCCGCGCCGAAGCCCAGAACAGGGCGCGCGAGGCGTTCCAGAGATTCCGGGAGAATCTGGACGCTGGGGCAAACGGCGGCGCGTAGCTCCGCTGGCGAGTACAGTGCGCCCCGCGCTATGGCGTCTGCGGCCGGGTAGCACTCGCGTAGAGCCCGATCTCCCCAAACGGGATGGGGGCCAACCCGTGTTCGCTCAAGAAGGGCGCGAGCGCCTGCAGTTCAAGGCGCCCGTCCCGGGTCAGAGCGGCATCCGTTGTCGTAATGATGTTGTCGAGCAGGATTCCCCGCTGGCTGTCGCGGCGAATGAACTCGCCGCAGTTCAGGACGAGGTTGCGCGCGAGGGTGTTGACGTCGTGGTCTTCGGCGAGACGTTCCAGTTCGGGATAGCGATTCAGATAGAGCTCCGGCTCAATCTCGGGCGATTCCATGGCCTGGGCCACGAACTCCCGCCAGCGTCCGTCCCCCCACGCCGAGAAACTGATCGCCGCCATGCATTCGACGAACACGTTGTTGTCGACCAGGTTGTCCTTGCCGCCGTGGATCTGCACGCCGCCGAATCCAAGCTTGCCCGCGGCGGCCCGGTGAAACACGTTGCCGTGGATGCGCGTGCCCGAGATGGCGTCGTCAAGGCGGATGCCCGCCTGCCCGCAATCGGGCGCCTCGGTGGGATTCGTCTGGTTGCCGATGTGGTGCCAGTAATTGTAGCGGTAGACATTGCCGCGGAACGTCGCGTTGCCCCACATGTCGGCGCCGCCCTGGTCGTCGGACTCCCGGACCACGTCATGGATCTCGTTCAGTTCGATGACGTGGTCGTTTCCGCCAACCCGCAACGCGCTGCTGGCGATATCGTGAAGGCAATTGCGCGCGACGCGGTTGCCCACGCCCGTCAGCAGAACCGCCGGCGTATAGGTGTGGTCGATGCGCGACAGTTCGTATATCTCGCAATTCTCGACGAGATGGTTGCCGGGCGTCAGGGTTTTGCGGTCGCCGCCGGAGACGAGCACCCCGCCCCGGCCCATGGAATACACGTCGCAACCCAGCAGCGTGTGCGAATTCCCGCCCGCCACGACGATCCCGTCGCCGCCGCAGCGCCGCACGGTACACCCGGCGATCAGACACTGGTTGCCGCCGCGAATCTCGACTCCGTTCGCGCCGCCCAGTTCCCACGCCAGTCCCCGGAACGCGGTGTGCGACACGTTGTCGGCCTGCACAAACGGAAAGTCGATGACTGACAGCTCGACGGCCGCGCCCGACAGGTCGGCTGGCGGATAGAAATAGAGCACGCCCGCGGCGCGATCCAGATACCACTCGCCGGGCATGTCGATTTCGCTCAACAGATTGAGGGCGTAGTAGGGCGCGCCCGCACGGTAGCCGTAGCCGGCATAGGGCTCTTCAAGCCCGAATTCACGTTTCTCGGTGTCGATGGACGCCACTCGTTCGTACGAATCCGCCCAGCCGAAAAACCAGTACCCGTAGAGCAGGACCGCCGGTTCGCCCTTCCACCGCGCGGGGCGCTCGCCCTCGTAGATCAGCCGCCCGGTCTTGCTTCCCTCCATTCCGTGAATCGTATGGCCATCCTTCACGGGAACGTCGACGACCTGCACAAACCCCTCGTTGGGCCAGCGGGCGAGGGTCATCGGCTCCCCATTGAAGAAGAGTTCCATGACGGGGTGGGTCGTGAAGCCGAGTCCGCTGTTGAAGCCGCCCAGGCGTAGTGGTTTCAGCTCACCGATGCCGTATCGAGCGAGGTCAGCCTGGACCACCTTGCCGCGTGCTTCCTCGGGCAATCGTGTCAGAACCGCCTCATCGGTCACCGGCTCGAACCCTTCGATGCGAATCCCGCCGCTGAACACCGGGGTCTCGCCGGCGGCGGCCTCATAGCGAATCGGGGCCGAGGCCTCGCCCGAATCTTCCGCAGTCAGCGCGAAGGTCTGGTGTATCCGGTAGCGGCCGCCGTGTATGAGCACCGTCGCGCCGCCCTGGGTCAGACGGCCTTCTTTCTTCAGGGCACGCAAGGCATCCCGCGCCCGTTCGAGGGTCGCAAACGGCGCGTCGGCCGTCCCGGCGGCCTCGTCCGAGCCGTCCGGGGCCACGTGTAACACCGCTGCCGGCTCAGGCCAGGCGGGAAGTTGCGCGCGCTCGGCCACGGGCGGCATCGCGGCGCCGACCTCGGCGGCCAGGGCCGGAACCGCCATCCAGGACAAACCCACGGCAATAGAAACCATCGAGATACACCGTTTCATGCGATCAACCCTCCTCTTGCGCGGTGAAAACCGGATAGGCCCTATAGGGCCTATAAGACTCATAAGTCCTATAGAAAAAACTGCACGCCGCCTTCTTCTCTACCGCCGCGCGTCCTCGGGCTCGGCGCGGTGCTCCTCCAGGAATCTCTCCCGCCCGGCTTCGAGTTCGCGGCGGCGCCTTTGCCAGACGCGTGGCACATAGAACGCTACTCCGAACATGGCAAGAAACCCCACAGCAGCCAGCAGAAACACAATCACTGCCAGGATCTTCCCGGTAAGCGGCAATCCCTCCAGCGCTCTGGGAAATCTGGGGAAAACAAGGTACCCGATCCAGATTCCGTATCCCAACAGAATCACCATCCCGACGGCCACGTTTTTCCGTGACCTGCGCAGCGCTTTCTCAATCCAGGCTGAGCGCGCATCGAAATCGGCGAGGGAATGGGCGGGCCCCTGCAGCGCGGCTATCCGGAACTTCTCTTCGGGGACATGATTCATGAGAAACGCCACAATCTCACGTGCCTCGGCCCCCCGCCAGTTCGGACGGCGGTTACCCTGCTGCGTTATCACCCGCAACTCAACCTCTGTGTCCGGCAGGGATATCCGAAGACGATCAAAACCTTGTTGAAAATGGTCCTCTAACTCGAGAGAAATGCCTGCAACTTCCTCCCATCGATACGCACGCATGCGGCCGCTCCAGTCGGTCTCGAGCCCGGTAGAGGACAAGTTGACTTGCCTGCGGCTCTGGAAGCCTCTCAACACACCCACACGAAGCTGGGAAGGCGCTTCGGGCTGGGGCGGCGGACTCCAGACGCGGTTGACCAGTCTTTCCACTTGTGCGGCGTTTGCTTGGGAGATGTGACCGAGGGTGAATCCCCCTTTTCCATCGAGGAATGTGAATGTCGTGCTGCCCCGCTCGCGAAGAACACGGCCTTCTGCGAAATCGTCCCATGGCCAGGATTTCCACCGGAACAGAATGCGGCGGTGGATCCCCTCGTTATCGACCCGCAGCCTCCAATGATGTACCCAGAGGCACAGAAGCACTGCGCCCGCGAGCAGCAGCAGCGTTCCAATGCTCCGTCCTGGCGGCGCCTCTTCTGGAAGCCCCATCAGGCTGGGCACGCCCAGAACAAGCAGGGGAATTGCGGCAAGCATGACCGCCAGATAAAAGGCCGACCGGCGCAATTCCGGCGCCAGTTTGAATTCCATCGGCTCGATGTCGATGGTCTCTGGCTCTTCGCTCACCCCCGGCAAGATCCCACCACGCCCTCTGCCTCGAATGAGGCTTTGCATAGGTCCTATGGGACTCATAGGTCCTATGGGAACTCTGCTTGTCGTCTACTCCGCGGCAAGCTCCGCAAACTGGCGGAAAAGCGTGTCCACGATGGCCGGTTCCGACTCCACCGCCACCTTACTGGTTCCCAGCCACGTCTCGTATCCACCGAGTTCGTGCTGGGCGGGCGTCGGCAGGTATCCGAAACCGCCGTTGGCCTGCGAAATCGTGAAGGTGACGGGCAACGGGCTTTCCGCCTTAAGCCGCAGGCCTGTTTCGGCGAATGTCTCAAACGGTATCCCCGCGACCCCCGCGTCGCCGATGCGCAACGCCTGCACCCAGACATCGACGTGGTCCGGACAATCCAGAAGATTGAGCGTGCGGTGTGCATACGAGCGCTTGACGATATCCACCTCCGCCTCGGGTTTGGCGAGGATCTCGTTGGCCCATTGCACCTGGGCTTCGTCGGGTTTGCGGACCCCGAGCGTCAGCCGGGCCAGCCGGCCCCCGAGCTTCGCCTGGTCCTTAAACTCGACGGTCTGGTAGACCCGGAAGACTTCCGCCGCGACCATATTCGCGACACGGTGTATTTGCTCATACGGCTCCCGTTTCGGAGTGGGCACCCGGAAATTGATGTTGTTGATGTCCCCGCTCGTCCCGTTGGAGAGCATCCCCACGAACGGCGGTTCCTGACGGTCCGCGCCCAGCAGTTGCTGGATGCGGTCCGCAAACGCGCCGAAATAGTCCGCGGAAATGTGGCCCCCCGGCACGCCGCCGACGTAATGCAGCGAATAATTCGCCAGCAGCGCAATCGGCCGCCCGTCAACGGACCGCACGGCGATGAACACGATCTCCGGATCGGTCGGACCGGCCGGTTCCACGAGCGCCGCGTGCGCCCGGGGCGGATTCATGCGCACCTGGTCCTGCGCGCCGAAGGGACTGACCATCAGCGCGGGATCGCTCAAGTGCCACCGGCGATTGTTGACCTGGCTGGGTTCTTCGCCTCTCCCCCAGCCGATCTGCGCGGGTTCCAGGTTGGTGATCGCGCATTGCACTCCATCGACGATGCGGTCCACCATGAATTGCTGATACGCGGTGAACTCCCCGTATCCGCCGGGACATTTCGAAACGCGGGCGGCCGGGCCCGAATGCGTGTGGATCGCCGCCATCAGGATGTGTTCCGGAGGAATCGAGGTGAGTTCCTGAAGCCGTCTCTTCGCCTCGTCGAAGACGTTCTGGTCGACGCCGAGGTTGTCGCACAGCACCAGCGCCAGGCGCGTCGTGCCGTCGTCGAGCACCAGACACCGCACGTGCAGGTCATCGTGGACATACGTGGCCTTGGGCACCTCGAAATTGCCCACGATATCGCAGCCCAGGGGCGGGGTGATGTTCGCCCGGGCCGCGCCTGCGCGAAACACCGGCGCCTCCGGTTCCGCCGCGCTGCCCGCCATCGGCAGCAGGCACAGCAGCGCCCCCAGCACCATGCCCAAACGCACGACAGGATTCAGGTCCATTGAGTTCATTGGCTGCCTCCCTGAGTTATGGTATCTTCGTATTCTATCAGATGTGCGCGGAAAGGACACGGCCACGGAGGCATCGGCGGGCCTGCCGCGCGAGGAGGATATCTGCCATGGATCACGCGTTGAAAGAACGGTTTCTTGAACGTTGGGGCAAGTACTTCCCCGGCGCGGAACTCCCGCTCGCCTTCTATTACACGGACCGACCCCGGGGCGCCGAACCGCCCCGCGAACACCAGTGCTTTATTGCCCAGCTCGCGGATGCGCGGAACGGCCGCTCGCTCTGCTTCAATGCGGATTCCCTCGTGTGCTCGGGCGGCAAGCGGTATCTCGGGTTCTCTCAGGAGATCATGCCCAATTTCGAGTATTTCCTCTCTTGCGGCATCCCGGACGCCCTGGAGGGCGAGCGGTACAAAAAAACGCCGGAGCTCGTGAAGCAATTCATGAAAAACGCACCCACCTTCACTGCCCCGGCTTCGTATGCCGTCTTCAAACGCTGGGATCGCCTCGAACCCGGGGACGCGCCCGAAGTCGTCGTGTTTTTTGCCCCGCCGGACGTGCTCTCCGGCCTGTTTACGCTCGCCGGTTTCGAGGAATCGGAACCGGAAGCGGTCGTTGCGCCGTTTGGCGCGGGCTGCGCGACCGTCGTTCAGTATCCCTATCTCGAGGGGAAGCGGGAATGCCCGCGGGCCGTCCTGGGCCTGTTCGATGTTTCGGCACGGCCCTGGGTGCCCCGGGAAACCCTCACGTTCGCCGTTCCGATCTCCAAGTTCGTACGTATGGTCGAAGATATGGACGAGAGCTTCCTCATCACCGCGTCCTGGGAACGCGTCAAGAACCGGATGTGACGCCCGGGTCTCCTCTCAAAGACAGGGCAGCCGCTACACGCGCAGGAACAACTTGCGGTTGTACAGGAAGCGCGCAAACAGCAGGACAAAGACGATACTGACCCCGACGACCAGCAGTTCGCCGTAATCGCCGAAGAGTGCGGCCACGGGACCGCCCGCGACCCGTTCGCCCATGCTGCGGAAGCGCACGAACTCGCCGGCCATGTAGATGATCAGGGGATTGGCGCCGATCCAGATGAACGGCCGCGCCCAGAGCCGGTATTGCCAGATGTCCACCACCAGGTAGAAGAGTCCCAGGAGCAGCGCGCTGTACCCCCCCGCAACCAGGACGTAGGAAGACGTCCACAGCCGCTTGATCACCGGGAACTGCAGGCCCCAGAGATAGCCCGCCGCCGTCAGGACGATGCCCGCCGCCAGCAGGTACAGGACCTTCTTGTCGTGCGGCATGTCCTTGTTCCGTATCAGCCATCCCGCGAACACCCCGAGGATGCACGACGCAATGGCGGGGATGGTGCTCAACAGCCCTTCCGGATCGGAGTACTGGCCCGCCTCTTTAAACGGCAGAAATTTGTAGTCGAACCAGTTGACGATGTTCTCGTTTTTGGCGTAACTCGCGGCGTCCGCGCCCGGTGCGGGAACGAACGTCAATAGCGCCCAATATCCGATCAGGATGACGAGCAGGGCAACAACCAGGCCCCTCCGCTTCCCGTGAATATACAACAGCGACGTGAACAGGTAGCACCAGGCAATGCGTTGCAGGACCCCGCTGAACGGGCTCTCGTGCCCCATGTCCGCAATGCCCATATCGCGAAACGCGCCCAGCAGAAACAGCAACAGGAAACGACGGAAGATGCGGACGTGCGCGCCGCGCATGCCCTCCCGCTCGATCAGCTTGTCCATACTGAAAACGATGCCCATCCCGACCAGGAAGACAAACAGCGGGAAGATCAGATCGTAAAACACGAATCCTTCCCAGGGAACATGATGCAGTTGACGTGCAAAAAAACCGGCGACGGGCGAGTGACTTATCTTGCCCAGAGCGCCAAACAGTTCGTCGGCGCCAACGATCCAGAACATGTCAAATCCGCGGAGCGCGTCCACCGACATGATGCGTTCCATGGGTTTGGCCGAAGAAGACGTGTTGTCCAATGCCTTTTCCATATAAGGTGCTCCCCTCTTTGCGTCCCTGTCCGCCCGGCAGCAGCAGGAACGCGCTCCGAACCCGCGAGCTCATATGGTTTTGCCGATAGCCCTAGACTATCAGAAGCGCGGCGTTTGTGGTCATATTCTTCTACCGCCTGCAACCGCCTTGCCGGATATGTCCCCGGTTCACCGCGGCCCGACAGCTTGAGAAAACGCCCGCACACCTGATAGAACGGTCAGGCAGGGTCGGAGAATTCCGGGGGACACACGCCGTCCAACGGACCTGTGCGCCGCCGGGAACGCCAGGCCGCTCCGGCCAGGGATTTCCAACGTCCGGGCGGGTCAAGGTCAGGGGGACGATATTCTTGAGCAGCCCCAGCGCCTCGGAAAACTATGCGGTCAGCGTGTTCCGGACCCGGGAAGAGGTCCTGGCCGCGCTGGAGATCCTCCGGCCATTTCAGCAGCACCCCAACGCCGACATCGAGCTCTACCTGAGCCGCTTTGACGACCCGCCGGGATATGCCCGTCCCTGCGTCATTGTCGTGTCCCACAAGGGCCAGGCCCAGGGTGTCCTCCTGGCGGTATGCCATCCCCTCCCCTTTGAGTTGCGCGTGGGCTACAAAGCCCTGCTGAGCCCGCGGGTACGCATGTTGACGATACCTCCGGGGGCCATTCAGGGCGCCCGCACCCGCGAAGCCGCCGAGGCCCTGGTGGACGCACTCCGCGCCCTGCTCCGCCGGCGCGAAGCGGATGTCGTGCGTTTTTTTGACCTCGACGAAGACTCCGAGATAGCGGCCGCGGCCAAGCGCCGCCCCGGACTGTTCTGCCGCGACTATGCCCCCTGGCGCGGCCCGCACTTCGGACTGATTCTGCCGGAGTCCATAGACCTGTTCTACAGCCGGATGAAGGCCAAGCACCGCAACCCGCTGCGCAAAGCCGTCCGCCTGCTGGACCAGGACGAGCCGGGGAAACTCTCGTACCGCGTATTCACGCGCCCCGACGACGTCGACGCGTTTGCGGAACAAGCTGAATCGATTGCGTGCCAGACCTATCAGCGGCGGTTGGGCGCCAGCTTCGAAGACACGCCCGCAGCCCGCCGGTGGCTGCGGATTCTGGCCGAGCGCGGTCTCTGGCGGGGATACATCCTCAGCGCCCGGGAACAGCCGTGTGCCTATTGGCTTGGATGGCTCTATGGCGACACCTTTTACCTCTACAGTGCCGGGCGCGACGCGTCTGCCGGGAATTTCAACCCCGGCACCGGAACCATCCTGCTGGCCAAAACGATTGAAGACGTGTGTGCGCACACCCACGCCCGCAAGGCCGATTTCGGCCCCGGCGATTATCCCTACAAACGGCGCTTATGCGATACCCAGCGACCGACGGTCACCCTTCTGATGTTTGCCCCGACGCCGTTCGGAATCACGCTGAATCTTGCCCGTACGGCGCTCTCCCGGGCGGAAAAGAGCGCGAGCGCCGTGCTGGCCTGGCTGGGAATCCGTGACCGCGTAAAACGGTATCTGCGAAACCGGCTCACGGAAGACGGCGCACCGGATTCCGACTGATGCGCGCCCCGCCGCGTTCCTCTGGCGCCCCGCGGCCGTTTTTGTGTGACGCGTGCCGCGTGATATGCTCGCACGGTCTCTACAGGGGGTCGTTGTCTTGCCCGGACAAGGCGCCGCGCGCGAGGGGACCGGTCAGACCCGGTACACCGCGAGGCCCTCGTCAGGATTGGGGTGAGCAGTTGTATGCCAGATGAACGGTTGCGCAACGAATACGCCGTCTCGACGCTTCGCGCCCGCGACCAGCTCGAACGCATGCGGGACGTGTGGCAGAAGCTGCAGGCGCACCCGAATTCGGATATCGACCTCTATCTGGCCAGCCTCGACGCCGCGCCCGAAGATACCGAGCCCTGCGTGGTCTTCGTGTCCCGGAACGGCGCGGCCGTGGGCATGGCCGTGGGCCGGCTCGCCCCCTTCGATTTTCCCGTGCATATCGGCTACAAGACCCTCTTCACGGTTACGCGCCGCGCCCTCACCGTGCTCCCCGGCGCGATCCAGGGCGATTTCTCGCCGGATGCCGCGGAGCGCTTGCTCGATACCTTCCTGGATTTGGCGGCGCGGCGTGAAGTGGACGTGATCCGCCTGGTCGATGTCCCCGCCAACTCCGCCCTGGCCGCGCTCGCGCGGCAGCGCCCGCCCCGCCTCTGCCGCGACCACGTCCGATGGTCGGGACGCCACTGGAGAATCCTCCTGCCGGATTCGAGCGATGCGTTTTTCCGCCGCCTCAAAGAAAAGCACCGGCGTCCCTTGCGGAAAGCCTGCGCGCTCCTGAACCGGGAAAATGCCGAAGGTTTGACCTGGGAACGGTTCACCCGCCCGGACCAGGTTGACCGGTTCTGCCGGGAAGCGGACCTGATCGCCCGGCGAACGTACCAGCGCCGGATTGGCGCGAGTTTTGTCCTGACCGAACCCGCCCTGCGCAGGCTCCGGCTCCTGGCCGAACGCCGCCAGTGGCGGGCCTACATCCTCTACGTGCACGGCGAGCCCGCCGCCTATTGGGTCGGTACCTGCTACGGCGCGACCTTCCACCTCGACTACACCGGCCGCGACCCCGCCTGCAGCCAGTTCAATCCCGGCACGGGCACCATCCTGTTTGCGAAGATGATCGAAGACCTCTGCGACGCGACCGGGCTGCGCGAGGTCGATTTCGGTTTCGGCGACTATCCTTACAAGCAGCGCTTCGGCAATGACAGCGAGGAGACGCAAACCCTGTTCCTTTTCGCGCCAACGGTCTCCGGTGTGAGCCTCAATCTGCTCCGCACCGCACTGTCATGGACCGAAAGAGGCCTGGCCGCCCTCCTCGAACGCCTCGGCCTTCGCGCGCGGCTGAAACGGTTCTGGCGAAAACGCCTGGGACAAGAAGAACACGCATGAGCACGGCAGAACGCACCCCATATCGCGCGAGGGCACCACAATGCCGGGATTAGCGGGTCATGTGGCATTACACGGGACAGCCGGGGACCAGCTCGTTCGCGACATGGCCGTCCCCCTGGCGTTCTCCCGCCTCGCCCACACACTGGACATCGCCTCCACCCATAACGCGGCCCTGGCCTGCGATGCCGGCGCACAGAACGCCCTCAGCCACCGGGTCATCGCGGACAATGGCGTCGTCCTGGGCATCGATGGCGAGATCTTCAGCATGGCCGACCCCGAAGGAGCGGCCTCGGAGCGATTCGCCTCCGGCGAACCCGGGCATCCCGCGGCAGCCCTCGTGAAACTGTACCGCCGGTTCGGCATCGAGTTCGCCACCCGCTTGCGCGGGCACTTCGCCCTGGCGATCTGGGACGCACCCGCCGAAACCCTCTTCCTCGTATCCGACCGGTTCGGCATGCGGCCCCTCTATTACCTTCAAAACGACGCCTGCATCGCCTTCGCCTCCGAAGTAAAGGCCCTGCTCACCCTGGTGCCGGCCCCGCCCCCCGTCGATGAACAGGGCCTCTGCGACTACATCCTCTTCGGCATCCCCCTCGACAACCGGACCTTCTTCGCGAACATCCACTGCGTCCCCCCCGCGTCCATCCTCACCTTCCGCAACGGCCAGCCGCCCTCGACCCGCCGCTACTGGGAACTCGAGTTTCACCGCGGACCCGGGGCGTTCCGCTCCGTCGACGCCGCCGCGCACGCGCTCAAAACCACCCTGCAGGACGTGGTCGCGGAAGCGGCGCCACCCGGCCTCCCCCTCGAACTCCCGATCAGCGGCGGACTCGACACCCGCTGTATCGCCACCCTCGCCGTGGCGTGCGGAAGCGCCCTCCGGACCTACAGCATCGGCAGCGAACACAGCGAAGACCTCCGCGTCGGGCCGCTCGTCGCCCGCCAACTCGGACTCCCCAACCACGCCTGGACGCTCACGCCCCGCGACTTCATCGAATGGACTGAAGAGGCCGTCTACCTCACCGACGGCATGTACAACCCCATCGACTCCCCCATCCTCTTCATCGCAAGACGCCTGCCCGGCGATGCACGCGTCGTCCTTGACGGCGCCAGCTCCTTCGACGGCCGCTTCCGCTTCCTCGACCCGCTCCTCTTCCGCCTGCTGCCCGCGCTCTACTGCGACGCCGGGATGACCCTCAAAGCCCTCGTTGCCCCCATCGTCCACCATGACGGACACCCCGCCCCGCGCGTCCTCCACCCCGACTACGAACCCTTCGCCCGCGAACACGCCCTCGCCGCCCTGCGCGCACTTGCCGAAAGCGTGCCCCCGGCAAACCAGACCAACCCCTTCGACCGCATCGACTTCATCGACCTCCGCAACCGCCTCCCCCGCTGCAACGTCATGGGCACCGTGCTCCTCCGTTCCCGCTGCGAGGTCCGCCACCCCTTCTTCGACCCCCGCGTCGTCGATCTCGTCACCCGGTTCAGACCCTTCCTGCGCGCCAAGGAAAAACTCGTGCTCGGACGCCTCATCCACATGGCCGCGCCCGAACTCGCCGCCCTCGTCTACGAACGCACCGGCATCCCCGCCGACTCCCACCTCGCCCGCCACCTCCTCGCCTACGGGACCACCGTCCTGCGCCGCGGCGCCGGACGCCTCCTCCCCGCCACCGCCACAAAACCCCGCGTCGCCATCGACTTCGGCGCCTGGGTGCAACACGACCCGCCCCTCCAGTCCTTCATCCGCGCCCTCCTCCTCGACGCCCCCGCCGCCCGGCAGACCCGCTTCCGCCCCGACGCCATCGACACCCTCCTCAAACACCTCTTCACCGGCCACACCGCCCACCTCCCCCTCGTCGGCCGCATGATCAGCCTCGAACTCTGGCGCCGCTACTTCCTCGAGCACCAAACCCCGCCCCCGCCCGCAACCTGAGACCTCCCCTGGACCCAGGGCCGCCAGGGGCCCGGACTCTCCGCGCAAGCTCTATTTTTGCGCGAAAACGGCAATAATTGAGCGCATCGGCCCCCGATACCGTGTCCGCATGCCTACTCGATGGGCGAAAAACCGCCCGATTCCAACGTCCCCGCGCCTTGGCATAGAACCTGCTCCTTCATACGACACTTACGGATGCCCGTGGCCCCGGGAACTGGATGAATGCCGTAATACACAACAGCCAAATGAGCGCCCCGCTTGTTTCGCGGTCTTTCCTTGTGCTAGACATAAGGACAGGCTTGCAGATGGGGATATGATGCCTTCATAGCATTGGATAGGACCTGGTGCCCATTCTTACGCTTCTGGGCAGGCGGAGGACGTGCTGAGCAGAATCGCGGGCAGGTTGCGAAGAACCATTATCTGGGACGCGAGGGAGATTACGAATGGACTTTGAAGCGATGTTTCGTGGTTTGACAAAGAAACCGGGCTCTTTCCCCTGGCAGCGGAGCCTGTTCGAGCGTCTTGCGGAGGGAAACATCCCGGAGGTTTGCGACATACCCACGGGACTGGGGAAGACAAGTGTAATCGCGCTCTGGCTGGTGGCTCTCGGTATAAATGCCCGTTTACCGAGGCGCCTGGTCTACGTGGTCAACAGGCGGACCATTGTTGACCAGGCCACCGACGTCGCCTGCGATATACGCGATGCCGTTTCAAAAGCGCTCAATGACTCGAGCGATCCGCTCAATGAGCTGGCCCTGAACCTGCGCTCCAGGGATCCCTTCTCGACACCGGAAACCACCCCCCTCGCCATCAGTACGCTGCGCGGCGAGATGGCGGACAACCAGGAATGGAAAACAAACCCGGCCAAACCCGCGATCATCATTGGAACGGTCGACATGATCGGATCGAAGCTGCTCTTCTCGGGATACGGAGACAGCCGCCGGACCCGCCCCCTCCACGCCGGGCTTCTCGGATGCGATTGTCTATTCGTTCATGACGAAGCCCACCTGACGCCGGCTTTTGGCAAGCTGCTGCGCAGCGTGCAGGCATTTCGCAGCAAAGACCACGAGTGCATCCCGAAATTCCATGTGCTGGAACTGTCGGCAACGCATACGAAGGCATCGGGTGCGAACTCGTCTGTCCTTGAGCTTTCCGGCCAGGACGAGGCCAACTCCACCATCCAGAAACGCCTCCAGGCCCGCAAGACTCTTCACCTGCACAGGGTAGATAACGAGAAAGACCCTCTCCGCGCCCGGATTGCCGACTTGGCAGGTGATTATGATTCCAGTGCATGCCGCGTTGTCGTGTTTCTACGCGAACCGGAAGCCGCGCAGAAAATAGCAGACAAGATCCGCGAAAGACTCGCTTCGAAAGCACAGGCCGAATGGGAATCGCAACACCCGAACACAAAGCTCCCTTCGGCGAAGAAGAAGGAGTTCGCGGACAACGCTTCATCCCGCGTTGCCCTCCTCACCGGCCAGATTCGCGGTCACGAACGCGACGGGCTCCTGGCTCGCCCGGGCATGCAGCCGTTTCTGGGCAAGGAGCCGCCTCGTGAAACGGTCTACCTCGTCGCCACCTCCGCCGCCGAAGTCGGCATGGACCTGCACGCGGACCACATGATAAGCGACCTCTCTACGTTGGATTCGATGATCCAGCGCCTGGGAAGGGTCAACCGTTTTGGGGAAGGAGAGGCCAGAGTAGACGTCGTGCACCCCGGGAAGCCGCAGAAAAGCGAGGAGGATTCGGAGGCAATACTCGGCAAGACGCTTGAGCTTCTGACCGAGTGGGGCGGCCAGACAGACACCGGTGCGGATGTCAGTCTTGCGGCACTGCGAGAAAGACTGCGGGCCCCCGAGACGCGGGAGGCCTTCACTGCGCTGCCCGAGATGGTAGACGTCACGCCCATCCTGCTGGATCTGTGGACACAGACGTCGCTCGATCATCTCACGGCCCGGCCCGAGCCCGAGGCCTGGCTGCACGGCATGCAGGAGAATTATCCACATACGTTCATCGCATGGCGCAAGGAGATTGAATATCTCTACAACACAACCGAGGAGGACATTGCAGGCTGGTTCAACGCACATCCGATACGAGCCTCGGAACGTCTCCAATTGCCCACGCATACAATTACGAAATCCGGCAGAGACGGCAAGAGCGTCCTTCTCAGCGACTTTCCGGATGACCGGCGCGAGAGTCCTGTCATCATCATCTCTGACCGCAGAGAGATCCGACGGACTACCCTGGGCGACCTCACAGACCACCCCCGGACCCACCCGCTCAATTACGCCACCATTGTCTTCCCCGCGTCTCTTGGCGGGCTTACCGAAGCGGGGTTCTTCGACGCACACATGGCAGCGGCCGCGAAAGACGTCGCAGACTTCAAAATGTGCCGCTGCCTGCTTGCGCGCAACGGCCCGGCATGGTCGTACTCCCTGCTGAACGGTTCGGACGAAACCGCCGCCGCCAGCCTGCCATGGGAACGGCCTTCCGCCTCAATCAAACAGATCGAGCAAGAAACACAGCTCAAGACCGTTCACAGGCTCATGGTGAAAAAGGCCGATGAATCCGCGGACGAAGACGAGCGGGAAGAGCAATGGCTCCTCCTGTTGAGCCCGCGGCAAACCCGGGCCTCCGCCTCCTCGGACTCACCGCCCACGGTTGGCGAACACAACGGCGAGGTCCAGCACATCGCGAAGAAGCTCGGGGAGACGTTTGATCTTCCCGCACCGATCGCCGAGGCCCTCGATCGCGCGGCCAGACATCATGACGATGGCAAGGCCGCGTCACGCTGGCAACGGGCGGCCGGGCGCGAGCCGTCGGATTCCACAGAGCCCCTGGCGAAAGGCGCCGTCGACTGGCGCAAGCTCGATGGGTACCGTCATGAAGCGGGCTCGCTCTATACCGTCTCCAATGACGACTCGATCCTCGCCCACCCCGAGAAAGACCTCATCCTCCACCTCATCGCCGCGCATCACGGTTGGGCGCGCCCCGGCTTCAGGGCCGAGGCTTTCGCGGTCGAGGCGCCCCCGGAAATTGCGCAGCGCCTCACCATGGAAAGCATGCTGCGCTACGACCGGCTTCAACGCCGTTTCGGATGGTGGGGACTCGCCTGGCTCGAATCCCTCCTCCGGCGCGCCGACGCCATAGCATCCGAAACCGCCCAGGCCCAGAGCCTCGAGGAGGACGAATCATGAGCCCAACCCTCTCCGTCAACGTCAATCTGTGCAATCCCGGCCAGGTCTTCGCCTGCTGCGGACTCTTCGAACTCGCCCACAGACTCACTCCCGGCGATAAACCCGCCCTGGGATGGTTTGACAACGTTGACGCACGCAACACGCTCTTTTGTATAGAGGCCCGCCTCAATACCGGCGAAGAGGTCACGCTCGGCCTCCTCCGTGAAAAACTGGGCCCCTGCCAGATAAGCGCAGGGGCCAACAAGGACGGGCCGCTGCAAATAGGCGCCCCCTTCGAGTTGACGCTCGACTGGCGCCCACCGTTCCCACAGAACAGTCTCGTGAAAGCGTGGGCGCTCACGGGAACATCACAGTTCATCGACCTTGTAAATCGGTTGTTCGCTAACGTGCCCAAGACCTTCGATGCCGGCATTTTCGAGTCTGCTGTCGCCATGAAACAGAAGGCGACAAGATTTGATCCCAGCCACGCCATGAACGCCCAGGACGCCGGATTCTCCTATAACGACCTTTCCCTGAGCGGAAAGAAATTCTCCATTCACGCGGCGACCGAACTGTTCGCACTCATGGGATTGCAGCGATTCTGTCCGGCCAGCAAGGGCCGGAAAGAACCGCTCGTCTACTACCCATGGCAAGACCCGCTGCCAGTTGGGCTGGCAGCGGTGGCTATTTCCGCCCCTCAGGATTCCCTCAGGCAAAAACCGTACGAGTTTCACATCTATAACGCGGGTTCGGACAGCAATCCAAGCAAAGCATTCGACATCGCCCATGCAATACAACAGAAAAGGAGCCTCTAAGATGGAAATCAAGTCTCTTCTCGACGCGAACAACGCCGCTATGGTTATGCGGCAACACCTCAAGCCGGTCGAAGGCGACCATGCCATCGTCTATCCGCCAACCTTCGCCGAGATCGGCTACAACATTGACGAATTCATGGACTCGGACGGCCGCGGGGCGAAGAACGTGTGCCTCATGGACAGTGTCGGTTCGCAGGCCAACCGCATGGAACCCATCTTCAAGATGGACCCCTACGCAAAGCTTATTCCGCATATCACGGTCACCGTGAAGATGAAAAATGACACGGACGAGACCGTGGACATTCTGGACGCCGGACACCGCATTGCGGACGCCGTGGTCCGGTTCTCGGATCTGGCTGGAGAGATCAGGGACGCGTTCCGTGCGGCGGGGAAAGGCAACGCGGTGCCTCTGGCGAAACTCGCCCCCACCTCCCTGGTCTTCGGTTGCTGGGACTCCAGAGACTCCGGCATCAAAATGCCGCGAATCGTGCGCTCAACCGTGCGTGCCCTCAATGTGCACCCCCTTACCCGGTCCGCACAGTTCATTCCGGCTCTTGAGAATTCTGCGGACGCCTTCGATAGCCTTACGGATCGAGAGAAGAAAAAGCTCCCTGACATTGGCATGGCTCACGTTCCCGCCCCGGCCGCGTTGGGAGGTGTTCTGCTTGACGGCAACTGCCAACTTCTTCGCGAAAGCGTGCTCAGCCTCTCCGCGTTGCGCCGTCTCGTGGGGGAAAGTGAAGAGGACACCGCCAAATTGCGCGCGTACGTCCTTGGTCTGGCGCTTGTCGCGTTCACCGCGCCGCAGGACACATTTCTCCGCATGGGATGCGAACTCACGCCCGACCCGGAGAACCCGGCCACGTGGGAAGTCGTCCGCAATGACGGAACCCGGGCCAAGTTCACCGTGACGCACGAGGACGCCCTGGCATTCGCGCAAGAATCCGCGAAGGGGTTTGGCGTGGGCGCCGACAGGGCGGCGAACTTCGATCGCAAGGCGGCGAAAGCGGCGCTGGGGACCGCGGCGAAAGGCGAGTGACCATGGCAACGCTGTGCATCACCGTGACGTTCCTGGACGGCCGTTTTCACGGAAGCAAGAAAGACGCCCCGGAATGGCCGCCTTCCCCCTGGCGGCTGTTCCAGGCCCTGCTCGCCTCCGCGGCCGGAAACCACGTGGAAATGCCGGACTGTTTCCGGTTCCTAGAAAAGCTCCCGCCGCCCACGATCCTGGCCCCTCAGGCGATCGCTGGACAGGCCCGTACGGCTTTTGTGCCCAACAACCAGTCTGACGCGCAGCTTGATCGTCAAAAGCTCCTGACGTCCAAGACCTTCACTCCGATGCTCCTGCGGGATGCCGGCTCATCCGTGCATTATTTGTGGGACCATGTCAGTGCGGACCAGGAAGAAGCCCGGCAGGCCATGGCGTATGCGCGCATGCTTAATGCGCTTGGGCTCGGCATCGATCTCGTCGCGGGAAACGGCCGGATGCTCTCCGACGCCGAAACCGCGGCGCTCAAAGACGAATACAGCGGCGAATGTTGGGTACCCGCGCAATTCGGGGGTCAGAGCCTCCGGATTCCTGTCGGGGGTTCCTATGACGACCTGAAGCAATGTCACGAAACCACGCTGAACTGCTGGAAGGGCCCCATCTACACGCCTCCGCGCAAGCCCACCGTGTTCGAGGAAGCCACGTACGCGAATGTGAAGCAAAAGTGCGTCTCCCGGCACGTCGCCTTTTTCGCACTCCTGCGGCCGGGAGACGAGTCACAACGGATGGCCGCGTTCGACCCGCGCGATGCGGTGCACATCTCCGCATGGGTCCGCCACTCCCTCTGCGGCTGCTCGCGAGCACCCGGCGCGGGTTTTGACAACCCCGAGGAATACGTCGCCGGACATGTGCCTCAGGGCGTCAAGGACACCCCCGCCCGGTTCTCGTACCTCCCCCTGCCCAGCATCGGCCACGAACACGCCGATGGTCTGGTCCGGCGATTCGCCGTGGCCGAACCCTATGGAGGCGACGGCCGGAAAGCCCAATGGGCCAGGCGGGCGCTGCAGGGCGCGCTGCTCGAGCAGAACGGCCGGCCTGTTGCCGAACTGATGTATTCCGGACCGGACCCCCAATTTACGCTCTACAGGAATGAAAGCAGGCAGTTCAGAACCGTCACCCCCGTGATATTGCCGGGCTTCGATGATCTCGACTACGCCAAGGCCGAGAAGCTCTTTATGAAGGCCGTGCAGCAGGCCGGGTTCCCGCAAGAGGACGTCGTGGGGCTCCGTCTGCAGAAGGCGCCGTTTCTACGCCACGCCTACCATCCCCGCGAATACAAGCGGGCCCGGCATTTCGAGAGCTATTCCGCCATGCACGCGGAAGTGACCTGGAGATATCCCGTCCGGGGACCCCTGGCCCTCGGCGTGGGGCGCCATCGCGGCCTCGGCCTCTTCGCCCCGGTCTGCAGGAAGGAGTAATCGGTCGTGCCGGAGCAGCAGACTCAGGAACTCCCCGACCTCATTCCGGCGCGGATGCTTAACGAATATGCGTATTGTCCGCGGCTGTGCTGGCTGGAGTGGGTTGAGGCGGAGTTTGCGGACAGTGTGGATACGGTGGACGGCCGGTTTCAGCACCGGCGCGTGGACCGTGAGGAAGGCGCTCTGGCAGACCCGGACAGCACCCGGGAAGGAGAACCAGACGCGCAGGAAGCAGGCGCCCGGCAGGCCGTGGATGATCCCGTGGTATCGCGTGCGCGCTCGGTGATGATGTCGGACCCGGCCCTTGGTCTGATCACACGGATGGACCTGGTCGAAGATACGGGGGGCTGGGCGGTTCCGGTGGATGTAAAACGGGGCGCCGCTCCGGAGATCCCCGAAGGCGCCTACGAACCGGAGCGCGTGCAGCTTTGTGTGCAAGGCCTGGTCTTGCGGGCCAACGGATACACCTGCGACCACGGCGAAATCTACTTCGCACAGTCGCGGCGCCGCGTGACAATCCCATTCGACGAAGCTCTGATTGCACGCACCCTCGAACTCCTGGGCCAGATGCGCGCCATGGCCGCTCTGGGCGTTCGCCCCCCGCCGCTCGAGGCCAGCCCCAAATGCCCGCGCTGCTCGCTGGCGGCCATATGCCTTCCCGACGAGATCAACACGCTGCTGACGGGTGAGGGACCGGCCCAGGAGGACCAGGTGCGGCGGCTGACGCCCGCCCGCGACGACGCCTTGCCCCTCTATGTGCAAAAACACGGCGCGGTCGTCGGCAAGCACGGCGACCAGCTCGTGGTGAAGGTGCGACAGGAAATCATCCAGGAGGCCCGCCTCATGGAAACCTCCCAGGTCTGCCTGTTCAGCGCGGCTCAAGTGACCACGCCCGCGCTCCAGGAATGCCTGTCCCGGGACATTCCCGTGCTCTATTTCTCCCACGGCGGATGGTTTTACGGGATGACGCACGGCCTGGGACACAAGAACATGGAGCAGCGCCGCGCCCAGTACCGGGCCGCCGACGCTCCCCCCTTCTGCCTCGAACTCGCACGCAACCTCATCAGAGTCAAGATCCTCAACGCAAGAACCCTCTTGCGGCGCAATCACCCCGAGCCGCCCTCAGACGCGCTCGATGCCCTGAAACGCTTCGCCCAGCAGGCCGAGGCCGTGGAATCGCTTGAATCCCTGCTCGGAGTTGAAGGCATGGCCGCAAAAACCTACTTTGCCCATTTCGGCGCCCTCCTCAAACCCGCCCCCGCCGCGGACCCATCTCCCGGAACCGCACAGATGTCCTTCGCTTTTGAACACCGTAACCGGCGCCCGCCTCGCGACCCCGTCAACGCGATGCTGTCGTTCGCCTATGCCCTGTTCACCAAAGACTGGACCATTACCCTGGCCTCGGTGGGGTTTGACCCCTACCTCGGCTTCTACCACCAGCCCCGGTACGGCCGCCCCGCCCTCGCGCTCGACATGATGGAGCCGTTCCGCCCGCTGATTCCGGATTCTGTCGTGCTCTGGGCCGTAAACAACGGCGTGGTTGCGCCCACCGATTTCATTCGCCGCGGCCAGAGCGTCGCCCTCAAAGACGAGGCCCGGCGCAAATTCATCCTGGCCTACGAAAAACGCATGGACGACCTCGTCACCCATCCCGTCTTTAATTACCGCATTTCATACCGGCGCATTCTCGAAGTCCAGGCCCGGCTTCTCGCCCGCACACTCACCGGCGAAATTCCCCGCCTGCCTGACTTCCTGACGAGGTGACCCATGCGACACGTCTATCTCGTGACCTACGACATTTCCGACAACGAGCGCCTCCGGCGCGTCTTCAAAAAAATGAACGGATACGGTGAACATCTCCAATACTCCGTCTTTCAGTGCGAGCTCTCCGACAAAGAACGCGCCCAGATGATCGCCGACCTCAATCCCCTCATTAATCACCGGGAAGACCAGATCCTCATCTTTGCCCTTGGCCCCTCCGAAGGCTACAACGCCTCGGCCACCCTCGCCATTGGCAAACCCTACGTCTTTGTAGAACGACACGCTATTGTCGTATAAACCACCATCGCTCTTTGACAGTTGAAGCGTCTACACACCGCGCGAGCAGCTCAGTGACGCGAAAAACCCGGGAACCGCTCGATCCTTGCGTGAAAGACACTTACAGACTATAATGAACCCAGAATGGAGCATCGAACACGGCTGGAGACGGACCGCTCGAAAACGCAGTCCCAACCAGCAGTGGCACTGCGGGTTACCAACCCCGCCATTTCCACCGATGAAAATCGGTGGCCCCATTGAAGCCGTAGACCTTCACCGGTTTAAGCCGGTCGAGACTGGCATTTCCACCGATGAAAATCGGTGGCCCCATTGAAGCGGATAGGTGTCGTAACTGTCATAGCCTCCCGCGACCGGATTTCCACCGATGAAAATCGGTGGCCCCATTGAAGCGAGTTCACCACCCGGCACCGCCATTGCGCCTCACGCTGATTTCCACCGATGAAAATCGGT
>DDYW01000012.1 GCA_002348185.1 Candidatus Hydrogenedentes bacterium UBA2224
ATGTCCTCAACATCATCGAATTCGAGCAGCCGGACGGGGTCATCGTCCAGTTCGGCGGCCAGACCCCGCTCAACCTCGCCGTGCCGCTCGAGAAGGCCGGGGTCAAGATCATCGGCACCCAGCCCGATGCCATCGACCGGGCCGAGGATAGAAAACGCTTCCAGAAATTCCTGCAGAAACTGGGCCTGCGCCAGCCCGAGAACGATACGGTGACCACCGTCGACGAGGCCCTGGCCGCCGCCGGCCGCATCGGCTACCCGGTCGTGGTCCGCCCCTCCTACGTCCTGGGCGGCCGCGACATGCGCATTGTTTACAACGATCAGGGGATCCGGGATTTCATGATCGCCGTCGGCGCCGCCACGCTCGAGCACCCGATCCTGATCGACAAGTTCCTCAAGGACGCCATCGAGGTCGACGTCGACGCCCTGTGCGACGGCCGGCGGACCATTATCGGCGGAATCATGGAACACGTCGAGGAGGCCGGCATCCATTCCGGCGACTCGGCCTGCGTCCTGCCGCCCCATACCCTGCCGCCGGAGCTGATCGCCGAGATCAAGCAGGCGACCCGGGCGATGGCCGAGGAACTCGGAGTCATCGGCCTGATGAACGTCCAGTACGCCGTGCAGAACAAGGTCCTCTACATCCTCGAGGTCAACCCCCGGGCCTCGCGGACCGTGCCCTTCGTCAGCAAGGCGACCGGGGTGCCGCTGGCCAAGCTGGCGACCAAGGTGATGATGGGCGCAAGCCTCGACGAGCTCGGCCTGATGACCGAGACCGAGATCAGCCACTGGGCGGTCAAGGAAGCGGTCTTCCCCTTCGACCGGTTCCCCAATGTCGACACCCTGCTCGGCCCGGAGATGAAGTCGACCGGCGAAGTCATGGGGATCGACGACAACCTCGGTCTGGCCATCGCCAAGGCCCATCTCGCCGCCGGCGGCCGGCTGCCCCAGTCCGGCAACGTCTTCATCAGCATCCGCGACAGCGACAAGCCGGCGATGCTGCCGATCGCTCGTAGTCTGGAGGAGATGGGATACCTGATCTACGCCACCACCGGCACCGCCGCTTTCTTCAAGGACAACGGCATCCACTGCGAGCACGTCAACAAGATATCCCAGGGCCGGCCCCATATCCTCGACAGGGTCCAGGACGGCGAGATCTCGTGGATCGTCAACACCAGCCTGGGCAAACGCACCACCGAGGACTCCTACAGCATCAGGAGAGCGGCCCTCGATTTCCATATCGCCTATACCACCACCGTCACCGGAGCCGCTGCGGTGGTCACGGCGATGCAGGAAATGAAACGTACGGCGATCGGCGTTCAGCCTGTACAATATTTCACGCAATCGATACAATAGATATCGGAAAAAGGGGCAATTCCCCTCGACAGAGGCCGATGATGCCTTACTGTAAGACGATTGAGTCGGGTCCTCGAGCCGGTTCATCCTGCTCACCGCAGCCCGATGTCCAGCCCAAGATCATTGCATTATCAATAAGGAGCACCGGAGGTCTTCTTGAACACATTCTATAAAAATCTGAGCATGTGGCTGGTGATTGGCCTGACCATGATCCTGCTCTACAACCTTTTCAGCAAACCCCGGGAAAGTCTCTCGTCGCTCACCTACAGCGAGTTCATCTCCAACATCAACAGCAAGGCCATCACCCGGGTCCAGATCAACGGCGATGTCCTCTCGGGCACCCTGCAGGACGGCAAGCCGTTCAAGACCGTCTACCCGATCAACGACAGCGAGATCATTCCGATGCTGCGCAAGGCCGGGGTCGACATCACCGTCAAGGAGGCCCAGAAGGACTCGTGGATGATGACCGTCTTCGTCTCCTGGTTCCCGATGCTGCTGCTGATCGGCGTCTGGATCTTCTTCATGCGGCAGATGCAGGGCGGCGGCAAGGGCGGGGCGCTGTCCTTCGGCAAGAACCGGGCGCGGCTGATGGAGCAGGGCAAGAACAAGGTGACCTTCAAGGATGTGGCCGGGATTGACGAGGCCAAGGAAGAACTGGAAGAGATCATCGATTTTCTCCGGGACCCCCAGAAATTCACGGTCCTCGGCGGCCGCATCCCCAAGGGCGTGCTGCTCGCCGGCTCGCCGGGTACCGGCAAAACCCTGCTCGCCAAGGCCATCGCCGGTGAGGCCGATGTCCCCTTCTTCTCGATCTCCGGTTCCGACTTCGTCGAGATGTTCGTCGGCGTCGGCGCCTCGCGGGTCCGCGACCTGTTCACCCAGGGCAAGAAGCACGCCCCCTGCATCATCTTTATCGACGAGATCGACGCCGTCGGGCGCCAGCGCGGCGCGGGTCTCGGCGGCGGCCACGACGAGCGTGAGCAGACGTTGAACCAGTTGCTGGTCGAGATGGACGGGTTCAACACCAGCGAAGGCGTCATCCTGATGGCGGCGACCAATCGGCCCGACGTTCTGGATCACGCCCTGTTGCGGCCCGGCCGCTTCGACCGGCAGGTGGTGGTCAGCAATCCCGACATCACGGGCCGGGAAGCGATCCTCCGTATTCACGTGCGCAACAATAACGTACCGCTGGATGATGAGGTCGATATCCGCACGTTTGCGCGCGGGACGCCCGGGTTCTCAGGCGCCGACCTGGCGAACCTCGTCAATGAGGCGGCCCTGCTTGCAGCGCGCCGCGACCACGACAAGGTGCAGATCACCGATTTTGAGGACGCCAAGGACCGCGTGCTCATGGGTCCGGAACGCCGGAGCCTGGTCATCAGTCCGAAGGAGAAATGGTGCACGGCGGTTCATGAAGCGGGTCATGCCCTGGTGGGACGCCTTATCCCGCACGGCGATCCCATTCACAAGGTGACGATTATTCCGCGCGGACAGGCTCTGGGCATTACCAGCATGCTGCCCGAAGAGGACCGGCATTCGCTCTCGAAGTCGTATTGCCTGGCACAGATTCGCTACATGATGGGTGGGCGCGCGGCGGAAGAAGTCGCGCTGGATGAACTCACCAGCGGTGTGTCGAACGACCTGAAACGGGCCACGGAACTGGCTCACGCCATGGTGTGCCAGTGGGGCATGAGCGAGCTGGGGCCCATCTCGTTCGGATCCAATTCGGAGGTCTTTCTCGGGCGCGACCTCGTGCGCGAACGCGATTTCAGCGAGGAAACCGCGTCGGCGGTCGACAAGGCCGTCCACGCGATCCTGGACGAGGCCTATGCGAACGCCCGGGATCTCATGACGAAGCACAAGCACATCCTGCTGGCCATTTCCGAGGCGCTCGTCGAGCGCGAAACGCTTGAGGGCGACGAACTGGATGAGATCATCCGGAAACACGGCGGACAAGACCTCTTGCCCCGGAAAGACCGCGAGCCGCCGGCGGGGCCCCGGCCTGCCCGCGCCGTCGTGCCGGAGCAGCCGCGCGACGAAGAGGAGCCGGACAGCGGGGGCCTGCAGCCGGGTCCCGAGGCGCCTGTGCCGCATCCCGCATAGGCAGTTTTCGAAAATGCAGTGGCCGGGATGCCGGATGCAACGGCAAAGTGGGGGGGCATGACCGAGAGGGCGACGGAGCGTCCGTTGGTGGACCGGCTGGGTCCCGGCACGGCCGTGATGGGCATCGTAAACGTGACGCCCGACTCTTTTTTCGACGGGGGACGCTATGCCACGTTCGAGCACGCCGCGGCGCATGCCCGCGAACTGGCCGAGGCGGGCGCCCACATCATCGATATTGGCGGAGAATCTTCCCGGCCCGGCGCGAAACCGCTGACGCCGGCCGAGGAACTGCCGCGCGTTCTGCCGGTAGTGCGCGCGGCGTCGCTGCACGCGCCCGTATCCATCGATACCTATCATGCATCGACCGCCGAGGCGTGCGTCGCCGCCGGGGCCGCGATGGTGAACGATATTACCGCGCTCCGGGGCGACCCGGAGATGGCCGGTGTGCTCGCGTCCAGCGGGGTGGACTGCGTGCTCATGCATATGCAGGGCGAGCCGAAGACGATGCAATCGAACCCGTCGTATGTGGATGTGGTGGACGACATCCGGGCGTTTTTCGACGAGCGAATGGCCTATGCGGTGGCCCACGGCATCTCCGAGCGGCGCATCTGGCTGGATCCCGGATTTGGATTCGGCAAAACGGTAGCGCATAATCTGGAACTGCTGAGACGCCTGGGAGAATTAACTGCGTTGGGACGCCCCATCCTGGCCGGTACGTCCAACAAATCGATGATCGGCGCCGTGCTCAACGTTCCCGTCGATGACCGCGACGCGGGGACGGCCGCCACGGTAGCCGTCGCGATCGCGAACGGGGCTCGGGCGATTCGCGTGCATAACGTGCACATGATGGCCCGCGTGGCGCGCATGACCGACGCAATTTATGGGAAGTATCATCCATGAGCGAACGACTGTTCGGAACCGATGGCATCCGCGGCATTGCTAACCGCTATCCCATGTCCGCCGAGCTGGCGCTCAAAGTCGGCCGGGCGGTGGGCCACCTTTTCCAGCAGGAGGACCGGCAGCACACGATCCTGATCGGCAAGGACACACGCCGGTCGGGGTACATGCTCGAAAATGCCCTGACCGCGGGCCTGTGTTCGATGGGCGTCCACGTCCTGCTGGTCGGCCCCCTGCCCACGCCGGGGGTATCGTACATCATGCGGAGCCTGCGCTGCGACGCCGGCATCATGATCTCCGCGTCCCACAACGCCTTCCAATACAACGGCATCAAGTTGTTCGGGCCCGACGGATACAAGGTCCCCGACTCCATGGAAGACGACATCACCCGGCTGATTCAAAACGGCGAGGTGGAGGACATTCGACCCGTCGCCGAGCGCATCGGCACCGCGCGCCGCATCGACGATGCCGTGGGCCGGTACATCGAATTTGCCAAGTCGTGTTTCCCAAAAGGCATGCGGCTGGATGGCCTGAAAATCGTGTGCGATTGTGCCCACGGCGCGTCGTACAAGGTCGGACCGTCCACGTTTTCCGAACTGGGCGCTGAGGTCATCGCGCTGGGCGATCGCCCGAACGGCACCAACATCAACGACGGCTGCGGGTCGACCCATCCCGAGGATATGCGCGCCACGGTGATCCGCGAACGCGCGGACGTGGGGATCGCGTTCGACGGGGATGCCGACCGCCTGGTCATGGCCGATGAAGAGGGCCGCCTCGTCGACGGCAACGGTCTCCTCGCCATTCTCGCCTGCGACATGCTTGAGACCAAACGCCTCCCCAAAAACGGTCTCGCCACGACGATCATGGCCAACGGCGGGCTCCTGAGAGCTATCGAACCGCTCGGAGGCAAGGTGGTGTGGACGAAAGTGGGGGACCGCTATGTGGTCGAGGCCATGCGGGAACACGAACTGGCCCTCGGCGGCGAGTCGTCGGGCCACGTCGTCATGCTCGAATACAACACGACCGGCGATGCCCTGATCGCCGCGCTCCAGGTCCTGGCCACCATGGTCCGGCGCGAGGCGCCCCTGTCCGTGCTGGCGAGTGTGTACCAGCAGATGCCTGAGGTGCATGCCCATGTGCCCCACGACAACGGTGCGGAACCCTCCGAAGAGAAGCTGGCCGAGATCGTGCGCGAGGCGGAAGAAAAGCTGAAGGGCCGCGGACGCGTCGTGATCCGGCCGTCGGGCACCGAGCCCATTATCCGGGTGATGGTACAGCACGAGGTCCGGCGGGAAGCCGAATCGCTTGCGCAGGAACTCGCCAAACAGGTTGCCGCGCTGTAGGCCAGAGGGAGTCGCCATGATCGAGCTGGGAGTCAACATCGACCACGTAGCTACGTTGCGGGAAGCCCGGAAAGGCGCGGAGCCCGACCTCATTACCGCCGCCAAACTCTGCGAATTGGCCGGGGCCCATCAGATCACCGTGCATCTCCGGCAGGACCGCCGCCACATTCAGGACCGCGACGTCGAGCTGCTGAAACAGGTCTTGCAGGTGCGCCTCAACCTCGAGATGGCCGCCGTCGATGAGATCATCGGCATCGCACGCCGTATCCGTCCGGAGACCGTCTGCCTGGTGCCCGAGAACCGCCAGGAGATCACCACCGAAGGCGGACTCGACGTGGCCGGGCAGGTAGGCCGCCTCACCGAGGTGACGGCCGGGTTTCAGGACGCCGCCATCCGGGTCAGCATGTTTATTGATCCCGATCCCGAGCAGGTCGACGCCAGCGCGGAAGCCGGCGCCGACTATGTCGAGCTGCATACCGGCGCGTATGCCAACGCGCGCGGCGATGAACTCATTGCGGAGCTGGATCGCATCGCGGAGGCCACCGAGCGCGCGCTCGACGCCGGGCTCGCCGTTCACGCGGGGCACGGTCTCACCATCCGGAACCTCGCCGCCATTGCCGCAATCCCGGGGATCAGCGAAGTCAACATCGGCCACTCCATCATCGCGCGGGCCGTGTTTATCGGCCTCGAAGACGCCGTCCACGAAATCCTCGACATCCTCAGCGTCTATCCCGAAGAGGCCTAGGCCGGCATGCTTTTTTCTTGTGGCGCAGGCGTCTCGCCTCTTGTAGCGCAGGCGTCTCGCCTGCATTCTTGTCTTCCGGTGGACAAGGTGGACAGGATGGACGGGATGGACGAGGCCACTTGGCCAAAGGGTCCACCCCCGTCCACGCGGGCCGCGTGGCCACCCCCGCCAGCGGGGGACAACGCTGCGGAATTCCACAATCGTTGTACGGGGCGTGGGGTAAACACGGCTGCCATGATCGCCACGAATCTCTCTCACCGTTAACGCGGCAACACACTAGCCCGCAGGGCTCCACGTCCCGCAGGGACGACAGATAATAGCCCACCACTTCAGTGGTGGGAGCCCCGCATCTCTCAAATCATAAGTCCCGTAGGGACGGCAGAATCCTCCGCCCGCGGGGGAAACAAGACCGGGACGCGTAGTCGCGCCTGCATGGCTGCCCATCCGACCCGCCTTGTATTGTAGGGGCAGCCCCCCGTGGCTGCCCTCCGGTTCGCACGGCGACACGCATCCGCGCCGGCCCGGCAGGCTGGTTCTTGTAGCGCAGGCGTCTCGCCTGCATCCGGACCGCCCCTGGAAAATTGGAATGCAGGCGAGACGCCTGCGCTACAAGATTCCCTGTTTTTTCGAGTGAGAGACCTCGCTTGCGTGAGGCACTGGTTCCCCTCATCGTATTTCCCACCGGGGATCCAAATGAACACGGAGACTCTCGAGGCGGCTCTGTGTTCAGGGGCCCAGCAATTGTGCGGCGGTTTCTCCGCGAAGGTTGGATTGCAGCAGGGCCGCGATGCCGCCCGGCTGGAGGAGTCTGTTGCGCGTCTGGCCAATGGCCCGGCGTGCCATGTCGGGATCATGGATGCGCGATTCGGCCCGGGTGGCATGCGGGGCGGCGGTCTGGCGTTGCTCGATGGCGGTTTCGAATTGCTGTTCCTGGGCGCGCAGGGCGGTCCGGGTTTCGGTGAGCCGCGCCGCGGCCGCATCGAGCGCTTGGGCGGCCAGCGCCGCGCGCTCAGGAGTGGAAAGATCCAGGTCGTTAATGCCGAGCGTTTCCGCGGTGGATTCGGGGAGCTTCAGCCGCTCGCCGTTCCCGTTGCCTGAAGGGGTATCCTGCGCGCCGCCGTTGAGCAGAAGCCGCCCGTTGAAGGCGGTCTGCCGGGCCGTTTCGTCGATCTGATCGACGAGCTGCCGGGCGGTTTCGTGAAGCGCGTAGCGCTGGTCCTCCGTCCGTTCTCCGCCTGATGCCTGTGCGGTCAGTTCGCGAATCCTGGCGATGCTTTCCTGCTGTTTCTGCAGACCCTCCGAGGCCGTCCGCGCGGCATGGATGCTGTCCTGGAGGCTGGCGGCCTCCCGGCCGGCCTGAAGCACCTCCGTGCGGCGGCGTTCGGCGATGGCCAGCCGGGCAGCGCCGTCCGCGGTGCGAAGGGGGTGTTCCCCGGCCTCGGGGCGTTTGATGCCGTGCGACTGGCCGCGCGAGGCGCCCTTGAGGGGGCGCCGGGCATTCAGGGCCGCCTCGCTGGTATGGATTCGCGTGTCCACGGATTACCCCCTCCCCCGGAGCGTCGTGCATCTTCCCTGCACGGGCGTCAGTGTAGCACGGTGGGCACGAAGGAGGCCAGCAGGGGACGGCGCCCGAATCACCGGCTTACGTGAGAAAACCTCCGCAAGGCCGGTGCCCGTGGAGACGGTACAACAGGGGCCTTCGCGGTTGCACGCATCTCTCGAGCGCCAACGGTGCGAAGGATGTACGGCGCCGCGATCATGGGCGCCGTGTCTACACCACGCCTCGTACAACGATTATAGAATCCCGCAGCGTTGTCCCCCGCTGGCGGGGGTGGCCGCGAAGCGGACGGGGGTGGACTCTTCGGCCCAGGCGGCACCGTCCATACCGTCCATACCGTCCATACCGTCCATACCGTCCACCACGTGCCAGGTGAGGAAATGCCGCAGGCTCGGGTTCTTCTCTCCCCACCATCAACGGCGCCTGACCGCGCGCGACAATGCGGGGCTGGAATCCACCCCCGGCCACGCGAAACGCGCGGCCACCCCTGCCAGCGGGGGACACAAGACCCGGAAGCCGGTCACGACATTTCTGGACGGCTGCCCGGGGACATGGCCCGCACGACGATCTTGAACTCCGGTGGTGCTATGGTCTGCCGTCCCTACGGGACTTGAGATTTGAGAGATGCGGAGGCTCCCACCACTGAAGTGGTGGGCTATTGTCTGCCGTCCCTGCGGGACTTGAGATTTGAGAGATGCGGAGGCTCCCACCACTGAAGTGGTGGGCTATTGTCTGTTGTCCCGGCGGGACTAGGAGCCCCTCAGGCTGGGCTGGTATGTATCGCGCCTTCGGCGCGCCGGACGCACAACCTGTGCCCTTCCCCTCGCCATATCAGCCCTGCGGCTTCGAGGATGCCATGCCGAACGCGTCTGGCGAGCCCGTCCGGGGCCCGGCTGCGTGCCGGGCCCCGGGCCCAGGCCATTGCCTTCGCGGTGGCGGCGACGTCAGCCGTTGAGCACCCAGCCTTCGCGGTAGCTGCGGCTGAGGAGGGCGTCGGCCTCGGCATTGTTGGTGACGCGTCCGTTGGCGCCGTCGTATTCGAGCTTTGCGCCGGCGCGGTAGGCCACGTGCCCCAGAAGGAGCTGCTCGATCATGGTGCCCGCGTAATCGAAGTTGCAGGTGGTTTTGAGATTGCCTTTGCACGCATTGGTCCACTCGTGCTGGAAATGACCGAGCGGCGGAATGAGCGTCTCTTTGGTGCGCGGCTTGTAATAGGTCAAGTCGGCCTCATCCACGCCCGGGATGATGATGCGGTTGGTGAAACTGGAGACCAGGACGCCCTTGCTGCCTTTGAACATCGCGCCGTGGTCGATCTTGTTCAGGTCAATGAAATCGCCGGGCGCGTCGGGCATGGCGCCGCCCTGATGCCAGGTGACGCGGATCGGCGGCCGCCAGGCGTTGGCCGGGTGTTCGAACGTGGCGGCGAGTTTGACCGGCGTCACTTCGGGATTGAACGGCTCGCCGGTGGCCTCGGCCGAGGTGGGCAATCCCGCGTCAATCGCACACCAGACGATGTCCATGGTGTGGCTGCCCATATCGCCGACCTGTCCGCTGCCGAAATCCCAGTACATGTTCCAGGAAAGGCAGTTGGCGCCGGGGCCACCTTCGAAGTAGCCCGGGTTGTAGGGATGGAACGGCGACGGGCCGATCCAGAGGTCGTAGTGCAGGTTGCTGGGCGGCTCGCCCTGCGCAGGCAGGTAGCCCGGCTTCGGGATCTGCCGGTTGCCCCAGGCGTGGACCTCTTCGAGCTCGCCGATGACGCCGTCCCGGACCAGTTCGCTCACCCGGTTGAAGTTCTCGCGTGGCGCTGCATGCCGCACTGCGTGGCAATTTTGTCCTTGTTCTTGAGATAGGTTTCGCGCACCAGCCGGGCTTCAGCCACGCTGTTGGCCAGCGGCTTTTCGCAGTAGACATGCAGTCCGCGGTTCATGGCCCACGTCGCAACGAACGCGTGGGTATGGTCCGTGGTGCAGCAGATGATCGCATCGAGGTCTTTTTGTTCGAGGCATGTGCGCCAGTCGACGTAGTGTTTGGCGTTGGGGAATCGCTCGGCCGCAATGGCGATATGGTCTTCGTTGACGTCGCAGAGGGCGACGACGTTCTCGCTCGCAATCGGGTCGTAGTGTGCCAGCGCACGGCCGTACGCGCCAATCAGGGCAACGTTGAGTTTATTGCTCGGCGCGGCGGCTCCCACACGCGCCCCGGTGGGCAGGATGAGGAGTCCTGCGCCGGCGGCCGCGGCGGTCTTCATGAATGCGCGTCTCGATGTTGAATGGGTGGTTGCAGTGCGGTTCTTCATGGGCGATGATCCCCCTCCGGGTTTTGCCTGAGGACCCGTGCGATCGGGCAGCCACGGTCGAAACGTCCTCGGGTGCGGTCTCGACGGCCTCCGCGCCCGGTCCATACCGCCACAGCGCGGGGGTGACACGCATTCTAGGGCACGCGGGAGAGTCCGTCAATTTCCATACGGATGGGGGCTTCCCGTTAAGCCGCAGCGGGCGCATCAAGCCTGCGGCGTTCCACGGAGAGCTCATGCAGAAGGAAGGCCCGTTGCGCGAGGAAAAGGGAATGGTGCAGGCATCCCGCCGCCCCTCATCGACTGGCTGGAAACCTGCACCACGTGAATCGGGCCCCTCCCGGCATCAACTCGTTCTGAAGCGGCGGAACGCCATGGCGGCCAACCCTCCGGCCAAGAGGACCGCGGTGGCGGGTTCGGGCACGACACTGCCCTGGTCGTCCCCGCCCGGTTCATCAACGGCCGGCAGCGACCATTCCTGGAATCCACCGGTGTTCGGGAAGAATTCGCCAAAGCGGGAATAGAGGTACACAAAGTTCCCGGCACCGCCGAGGAACAGACTGTCGGGGATGTACGCAAACATGTCCCCACTGCCGTGGCCGGCATTCAAACTGGCGTTCAGGAGAATCTGGTTATTGAGAATCGGTCCGTCGAGCCGGTACACCAGATTCGCAACGGCGAGGTCAAGAATCCCATTCGTGAATGTGGTCACGTTCTGGTTCGGTACGGCCGACAGAAAGATCTGGATCTCGTCGAGCGACTGAATCGGTACGTTGACATTGTCATTGATGTCGAGCTGAAACCGCCGGTACAATCCGCCGTTCAGGTCGACCAGCGGCACGTCCGGCAGCAGGATCGCGCGGTTGAACGGGTCGGCCGCGCCGTTGTCCAGCACATTGTTGGCCGTGGTGTTGTACGCTTGGATAACGGCATTGACCCCGAAGACCTGAACAAACGAGTCCACGTTTCCCGTGCCCGTCGCCAGGGGGTCGATCTGCTGGAAAACGGCCCCACCGAGTGTTCCCTGGGCCCCCGCCGTGGTCAGGTCTATTATGTCGGCCGAAGCCGCCGCCGCGACCATCAGAACACTTGCGAACACAGTCTTTAATAGATTGTTTGACATTGCCTCTTCCTTCCCAAAAACGCAGCCTGCACCCATGTGCGAACGTAAACGCGTGCCGGTTTTCCAGTATTCCCGGCGGTAAAGTGAAAATGGCTGGTCTGTCCACTGCGGGAAGTGCGGACCGGCAGGGAACGGGTTCCGGCCCCTGGGGATAATATCGACACATAAAGATTACGGCGCGGAGCACGGAGGAGCCATGCGGTCTGACCGGAAATCCCCAAAGCGACGACTGATCAAATGTGCTGTGGTGCTGTTCGTGGCGGGATGCGCCTGGTTTGCCGTCCATACGGCGGTGCTCCTCTGGCGGGGATTCGCCGATGACGCCCGGAGCGCGGACGCGATGGTCGTGCTCGGCAACAAAGTCGAGCGGGACGGCACCCCCTCGCCAAGGCTCCAGCGGCGCCTGGACTGCGCGCTGCGGCTGTACCGGGAAGGGCTGGCGCCGGTCATCATCGTGAGCGGCGGACTGGGCAGGGAAGGGTATCCTGAAGCCGAGGTCATGCGCGGGACGCTGCTCGAGGCCGGGATACCGGCAAGCGCAATCCTCGTTGACCAGGACGGAACGGATACGTTTTCCACAGCGCGGAACACGAAGCGCATCATGAGCGAACAGGGGCTCGAATCGGTGCTCGTCGTTTCGTCGTTCTATCACATCCTGCGGACACGCATGGTCTTTGCCCGGTTCGGGTTCAAAGACGTGTCCTCGGCCCACGCTACGCCGGCCTGGGAATGGCGCAACGTGTATTCGGTGGTGCGCGAGTTCCCGGCTTTTTACTATTATGGGTTGCGGCCCATCGAAACAAATGGAGACCCCTGCGGCGCGGGCTGACCCCGGGTTCTGTGGCACAAGACCACGGGCCCTGTCGCGAGCGGACGCCAATGCGCCCCCATACACGGGTTTCTCCGGGGAGATCTTCTCATGACCTTCATCATCCCGCTTGCCCTGTGGGCGCTGTCTGCGGCGGCGCCTGTCTCGAACGCACAAGCGGCCCGCGAACCCCTGACCATCGTCTCGTATCCGCCCATCCGCAACGTCACCCTGGAGATGAGCCTGAAGCCCTTTAAGGTCATGGACGAAGGCGCCATTGCGGCGGTCTGTGACGAGTTGTTCCGGCAGTGGTGGCCCTTGACGCGCCACGCGGAGCAGGTTTCCGTGCTTCTGTGGACCGCCGACGGGTCGGAGATCCTCGACTACCGCGGCGACCTCGACACGCCCCTCGAATGGGGACGCTACATTGGCATCGGCAACTGGACGGTCGCGCCGGGAAGCGGCCCTCCCGAGCTGTCGCTGCACGAGCGGCCCTATCTCTATACCGAAAATCCGCCGGTCATTACGTACGGCGGGCTGAAACGCATCACGGCCATCATCAAGCGCGTCGGCGCCGAGCAGACCGGCAAGCCGGTGCGGGTGGGCGCAACATTCGATCCCGGCCCCGAGTTCGCGAAATCCAGCTTCAAATTCGAGCGCCATCCCGAGGTGTGCCTGGGCAACACCATCGGGAAGGGCTCGTTCGTGTGCTGCTATTCGGTCCTGCACGGCGATACCGTGGCTTACGCGGGCTTTCCGGAAGGCATCCCCGAGGACACGCCGTTCGGCACGTTTTTCGGCCGCCAGTGCCAGCACTTTCTCACCGGCCTGGGCTTTGACTACCTCTGGTTCTCAAACGGGTTCGGGTTTGGGCTCGAGGCCTGGGGCGCCACCGGCGCGGTGTTCGACGGCGAGGCCTTCCACGTGGACGAGATCGCCGCGGTGCGCGACAAGATACTCGATTTCTGGACCCTGTTTCGCCGGGAGTGCCCCGAGTTTCCCATCGAAACACGCGGCACCAACCTGTCCACGGGCATGGACCTCGCCTCGGATGGCGTCCCCCTGCGAAGCATTTACCGGGGGGGATTTGGCATGGCGCCGCCCCCGAACTCGCCCTGGGCCGCCCTTGACGGCGATTTCGGCCTCGAACTGGTCGGTTACATGTCCAAAATCGCCGAAATCCCGGGGGATCGTTACCCCTTCCGGTACTACACGCACGATCCCTGGTGGCTGAACAGTCCCTGGCTGGATCGGTACGGCCGCGAACCTCACGACATCTACCTTCCGATGTCCGTGGCGCGCGTGACGGCCAACGGCGAAACCATGCCTCCGACGGACATCCAGTTCCTCACCATCGACAACTCGTACGGCGAGATGCCGGTCGAGGTGCCTAACGAGGTCATTCCGCACATTCTGCGCGGGCGCGCCGATTCACCCGACCAGCCGGGCCCCCTCGTGTGGGTCTATCCCCTCGACGAATACCACGACATGACCTTCGGGGAGGCGCCCCGCGTGGACGAAGTGCTGTTCGGCGACTGGTTCATGCGACAGGCGGTCAATACGGGGTTCCCGGTCAACACCGTCATCACCACCGCGAACCTCCCCGGCGCTCTGGCCGCGCGGCCGGACGTGTTTCGCGAGTCCGTGCTGGTTTCGATCGTGCCGGACGCCTCCTCAGGGCTGGAGAGCACGCTCCTCCGCGTGGTCGAGGGCGGAGGCAAGGTCCTGGTGTACGGCCCGCTGGCACATGCGGGCGATACTCTGCTTGCGGCGTTGAATCTGCGCCGTGATCACCCCATCGACGGGGAGCTTCGGCTTGACCTGCGCGGCGATCCCGACCTCACGCACCGCATCCCGGTCCCCACGCAGACCCGTCACCGCGCGCTGACCTGCGCCGGCGGCGTCGAAGCCGTCCTGGCCGATGCTGGCGATGCGTTCACCGAGCTGCGGGCCGTGGTCGAGGGCGACGCAGGCCGCCGGGTGATTGCCCTGTCGCGCGCGTTGCCCGAATGGAACGGAGGCGTGCTGGCGTGGGTGCGCGGCACGAATTCGAACCATTACCGGCCGGGAGGGCGGCTTCTGGCCACCGACGCTCCCAACGAATGGTTTGCGGGCGAACATCTCATGCGCCACACGCTGACGGCGTTTGGCTACACCTTCGCGGTGGACCGCCGGGACCCGGACGACCGGGCGCCCATGGTGTGCGTCGCGCGCTGCCGGAACGGCTTCTTCTTCTCGGGGTATCATGCCGACACCACGGTGACCTTGCGGCTGCGGTTTCCCCACGGGGCGCCGCTGCTGCTGGGATGCGATACGATCCTCGACGGCGGCTGCGCTACCTATTCCATGCCGCGCGCGTGGCACCGCGAATGCCGGGTGTTCGTCGAACAGGCCGACGGCAGCAAGCTGTCCTGTCTTGAGATGCTCCCCGGGCACTACGGGGTCCGGCGCCGCACGCAGATTCGCAACCTGCAAAACGCGACGGTGCGCTTTTTCCCCGAGACCGGTACCGACGACCAGGTGACCATGGTGGTGAATTCGCCGTATCCGTACGTCAAGAACGCCATCGAATTCAGCCGGGAAGACGGGCCGCTGGGCCGCCATTGCGCCGCCCATGACGTTTCCGGCACACTGATTATCTCGTGGTAAGGTCACCGGAGAGTCCTGTCTGCGGCGGATGGTGTGAAACCCGCGGGGCGGGTGACGGAAGACATGACAACATTCTCTCTGTTGTGCCGGAATGGCGGAGCGTATGCCCGCTTGTTCCTGGCGCCGGTTTGACGGGCCGTTTTCCCCTGAAGCAGACGCGGAGGCATGCCGATGCGTATTCCACAACGACAGAAGCTCGAAAGCGAGTACCACAACCAGGCCGCGACCTACGACGCGGCGGCGCGCCGCCTGCTCAGCCGCCTGCAACGGTTGATCGCCGCGCAGGGCATCAACGCCTCGATCAAATACCGGGTGAAATCGTTTGACAGCTATTTCGACAAACTCCTGCGCTTGCGCAGAAGCGGCGTCACAAACCTCGTTGTGACGGATGTTCTCGGATTCCGCATCGTCTGCCCGTTTCTGTCCGACCTCGACGCGGTGCAACGGCTGATCGAAGCGCATTTTCGCGTGCTCGAGGCCGAAACCAAGGGCGCGGAACATTCGTTCCGCGAATTTGGCTATTCATCGATCCACCTGATGGTCGACCTCGGCAATGACATCAAATCCCGGCCGCTCTACGCGACGCGCCGCGTCGCGGAGATTCAGCTGCGTACCATTCTTCAGGACGCCTGGGCCGAGGTGGAACACGAGCTGGTGTACAAGTCGCAGGACACCCTGCTCGACGAGCCCATGAAGCGCAAGCTGGCGTCGCTGAACGCCACCCTGACGCTTTCGGACATCATTTTTCAGGAGATCCGTGAATATCAGCGCGAGGTGCAGCTTCGCGAAAACCGGCGGAAGGCCAGCGTCGCGAAGGGCCTGCCGCCCTACCAGGCGGCGCCGTCGCTTGACGAAGAAGAGCTGACGGTCATCCGGCAACGGGATGACCGGGCAATGGGCCTGGTTCAACACCGCAACGAGCTCGAACAGCTTATCTTCGAAGCCCTGGCCGCCCACAGCAGCGACCAGTTCCCCAAGGCGATCGAGCTGTATTCGCGCGCGCTCCGCATGAAGACCAGCCGGCAGGTGCGCTCAATAATCTACAACCACCGCGGCATGGCGTACCTCGCCCTCTCCCAGTACCAGCGGGCCGAGAAAGACTTCACCTGCGCCATCCGCTTCAATGCCGAAAACTTCCGCGCCCTCAACAACCGCGCCCTCGCGTGCCGCATCCGGCAGGCCTACAAGCATGCGCTCGACGACCTGGACCGCTCGCTCGCCGTCAATGCCATCCAGACCGAAGCCTATTACATCCGCGCGCTGACGTTTTGCGATCTCCAGGACCATTCAAAAGCCCTGTACGACTGCGAATACGTGCTCAACATCAACCCCGGCTTCGAACCCGCCCAGCACCTCAAAGACCTGATCCTCTCGCAAACCGTGAGGGGAAAGTGAACCGGCCGCGGCATGCGCACGGAACGACCGTGAGCCGCCGTGTCAGTACGTGAGCGGCCCGATCTCCCAGGTGCCCCGGGCGAAACGAAACTCCCGGGTGGCCCGGGGAGCGAGCTCAAACGTCTCCTCGGGAATCATGCCGTAATAGTATCCCTCGGTCGTTCTCAAAGCGATCTTGATGCTGTAGGTGCCGGGATACTGGTTGCTGATCAACCTCGACTCGCCCGGCAGGATTTCACCCACAATCAGGTTCGTGCCCCAGTCGTCATACCCCGAGCGTCGAAGGTACACCCCGCGGACGTAATCGTCGGTGGAATCGTTGTAGAATTGGAGCCTGGCGTTGGCTTTGGGGTCCGGCGGGCATCCTGTGAAAACGAGTGCCGAGAAGATCCAGGCCAGGGAAACGACGACTGCCAGTGGGTATCGCATTGCGTACTCCTTTCACCGGCGGGGCTCGACGCCCCGATCAGGCCCAACCTCGTTCCAGTATAGCACCCCGCGGGCCGCGCGACATCGCAAACCGGAGCCTATCCCTTGCTTTTAGTTCGAACGGGGACACGTTGTCGCGNNGAACATGTCCCCGTTCTTTGTCCTCCTCTCCGGAACGGGGACACGTCGTCGCGCGGGGGGCGGCTGTTTTGTAATCCACCCTCGCGTATGGTTTACTGCTGGCCGTGGCTGCAACCCTGGACACGCTGAAGGAAGGAAATCTGATGAAAGCCGGTTTTGCCTCGCGGTGCATCACCCCCTTGTTGGGAAAGGAAATCCCCGGCCTCTTTGAAAGGCGGTTCGCGCTGGGGGTTCACGACGACCTGTTCGTGCGTGCCGCCGTGGTTGACGACGGCAAAAAGTGCATCGCCATGGTGCAGTGCGACGCCATCAAAATCTCGGCCGAGATGACCGCCCGCGCCCGGAAGACGGCCGAGGTCCTCTGCGGCATTCCCGGCAAACACTGTTTTCTTTCGGCCACGCATACCCATTCGGGCGGGCCGGTCTTTGGCTCGTTCATTTCCGAAGCGGACGCCGAATACCAGGATTTCATTGCCGACCAGGCGGCCCATGCGATTGCCGAGGCGCACCGCGTGCGGCAACCAGTGCTGGCCGGAACGGGCGCATGCCTGGCCGAAGGAGTCGCCTTCAACCGCCGGTTCATCATGAAGGACGGCTCACAGATTACCCATCCCGGCAAGATGAATCCCGATATCGAGATTCCCGCCGGACCCGCCGACCCGACCGTCACCGTGGTGGCGTTTCGCGCGGCCGATGGGACGGAACCCATCGGGGCCATCGTCCATTTCGCGTGCCATGCCACCCATATGAACGGCCTCCTGTACTCGGCCGACTATCCCAACTACATCGTCGACACCTTGCGCGCGGTCTACGGCGAGGACTTCGGCGCGGTGTATCTGAACGGCGCATGCGGCGATGTCACCCAGGTGGATAACCAGAGCCCGCGCCCCGGCGAATTCGGCGAGTACTGGTGCAAACGCACGGGACGCGCCGTCGGTGCGGCGGCCCTCCAGGCGCTCGCGAAGATGGACTATTTCACGCAAGCCACCGTGGACGCGGCTTCCAGGAGCCTTCTGGCCCCCATTCGCACCAGCACACCGCAACAGGCCAAGGCCGCCCGTGAACGGCTCCGCAATCACGCGCTGGATTCCAGTGACATTGAAACCATCTACGCCTATTGCCTGCTGCGCGTCGAGAAAATGCGCAAGGCACGCCCCCGGGAACGGCTCGAAATCCTCGGGGTGCGCATCGCCGATGCGTGTTTCTGGGGCGTGCCCGGCGAGTACTTCCAGGAATTCGCCATGAACGTTCGTAAAACCTCGGAATTCCCATACACCTGCTGCGTCGAACTGGCCAACGGCTATTTCGGCTACATCTGCACCGAAGAGGCGTTCGCCGGCGGCGGCTACGAGATCCGCACCGCCCCGAGCAGCTATCTTACCGAGGACACCGGCCGCCGCATACAGAAAACCGGCGAGCGCGTCGTCGCGGACCTGTGCCGCGCGGCACGCGCCGAACTCGCCCGGCTCCCCCAGACACGCACCTGGGAAAGCAGCGATCCTGACGACGCCCTCGGCGCCATCCACCAGATCAAGAAAAAGCCGTAATCCGCGGGAAGCAGCCTGGGAAACGGTGCGCGCCGTGGCGTCTTCGCCCCGGTGACGCGGCGTTTGGGGACAGATCAGGCTGCCGACTCGGGAAATCCATTAAAACACCTTGCTGCGGCCCCGCAATCGCCTCTGAGCGTGGGGAACTACCGGCCTGAGAGAATGCGCGCGAGACTTGCCATACGTGCTTGAAATTGGTATACTTAGGTGATTCTGCCCGGCGATTCTTAACATATCTTTTTCATAAGGGAGCGCACATGATACGAAGCATGACTGGTTTTGGTAAGGCCTCATGCACTTACCAGGATCAGGAAATCTCGCTCGAATTGAGCAGCGTGAATCACCGCTATCTGGATTGCTCGTTCCGCTTGGGCAATTCCTGGGCGGCGCTTGAACCCCTGTTCAAGGGCGTGGTGCGCAACCAGATATCGCGCGGCAAAATCCAATTGACCGTAAACCGCCGGAAGGTGAAGACATCCGCACAGACAATTCATCTCGATGCCGGGTTGGCGCAGCAGTATCTTGAGGCTTCGCGCGAGCTGGCGGCGATGATGGGATCGGACCGGGCTATCGGACTGGATACGCTGGCGCGGATGGACGGCGTGATTTATCAGGAGGAGCTGGACGAGGACCTCGCGGAAATCGAGCAGGTCTTGACCGGGGCGATCGAGGAGGCCCTGCGGCACCTCAACGCCATGCGCGCCCAGGAAGGCGCGGCGCTCGCGGCGGATATCCGGGCTCGGATTCGGCTTATGCGGGACAGTCTGACCGAAATCGAGGCGCGGCTGCCCGAGCTGAATGCCAAACACGAGGAACGGCTTCGCGCGCGGATCCTGGAACTCGCGTCGGACCTTTCGCTCACGGAAGAGCGCATCGCCATTGAGGTGGCGCTTCTGGCCGACAAAGGCGATGTGACCGAAGAAGCCGTGCGGCTCAAGACGCATCTGGCGCACATGGAAGAGCTGTTGGATTCGGACGACGCGGTGGGCCGGCGGCTCGATTTTCTATCGCAGGAGATCCAGCGTGAAGTGAACACTCTGGGGGTGAAGACCCGGGACTGTGAAGTGGCGAAATACGTTCTGGATATGAAGGGTGAGCTGGAAAAGATCCGTGAACAGGTTCAAAACATCGAATAGATGAGGTGCGCGGCGAAAACAGGCGAGGTGTTTGTGGTTTCTTCGCCCTCGGGCGCGGGTAAGAGCGTGCTTCTCCACCGTGTCCGGGCCGCCGATCCGGCGCTCCTGTTTTCGGTGTCCGCGACAACGCGGCCGCCCCGCTCGCGCGAAGTCGACGGCCGGGAATACTATTTTGTGTCGCCCGCGGAATTCCGGCGGCGCGTGGACGCGGGGGAGTTTCTGGAGTGGGCCGAGGTCCACGGAAACCTCTACGGCACGCTGCGGTCGGAAATGGAACGGCTGGCGGCGTCCGGGCAGGATGCCGTCGTCGAGATTGATGTGCAGGGCGCGGCCAGTCTGCGCGTTCAGGGCTTCCGGATGGTGTCCGTGTTCATCATGCCGCCGTCCGTGGAGGAATTAGAGCGCCGGCTCCTGGCCCGCGGCACGGAGGCGCCCGAGGTGATCGCGTTACGGGTGGCGAACGCCCGCGGCGAGATGGAGCATTACTCGGAGTACGATTTCGTCATCGTCAATGACGATCTGGATACGGCCGTGGCCGATTTTCAGGCGATTGTGCGCGCGCAACGGTGCCGCGCGGAACGTTTCGAAAAGAGGCCGTAAGGCAGCGTAGCTGCCGCGGCCCGCAGGCAACGAGAGACTGCCCACGCCGGTGAACGGCCCGGGGCAGGCGACGAGGAGGATGGATCAGTATGGGAAGAATGTATTCCCCCGAGGATTTCCGGGACAAGGCCGACAGCTTGTACCGGCTGGTGCTTGCGGCGGCGCGCCGGGCATCTCAACTGGCGAAACCGGAGTCGCGCCCACTGGTTCCGGTGCGCTCGAAGAAACCCACGATAGTCGCCCTCGAGGAAATCCTGGAAGGCAAAGTCGTGGTGGGCGAGGCCAAGACCGATGAAGAGGACTACTTCGAGTAAAGAGATCGTCCTGGGCGTGACCGGTTCGATCGCCGCCTACAAGGCGTGCGAGATTGCGTCGCGTCTGGTCGAGAGCGGCTATGCGGTGACGCCGGCGTTGACGGCTTCCGCGCAGGAGCTGGTGGGGTCGGCGACGTTCGAGGCGCTGACCGGCCGCCGGGTGATCACCGGCATGTTCGATCCCCTGGCGAGCCCGGACATCGAACATATCGCGGTGGCGCAGCGTGCCGCCCTGTTTCTGATTGCGCCCGCGACAGCCAACATCATCGCCAAAGCCGCGCGAGGCATCGCGGACGACTGGCTGAGCACGACCCTCCTGGCCACCCGGGCGCCCATCCTCTTCGCGCCGGCCATGAACACCAACATGTACAACCATCCCGCGACGCAGGAGAATATCGAGATCCTGAAATCGCGCGGGTGCGCGTTCGTGGGTCCGGGCTCGGGCAGGCTGGCCTGCGGCACCGTAGGCCTCGGCCGCATGGTCCATGTCCCGCGGATTCTTGAGGCGGTGGAGATCGCCCTGCACGAAACCAAGGACCTGGCTGGGCTGTTTGTCGTACTGACCGCGGGCGGCACCCGCGAGCCGATTGACCCGGTGCGCTTCATTGCCAACCGGTCGTCCGGCAAAATGGGGCGGGCCCTGGCCATGGAGGCCCTCAAACGGGGCGCGCGGGTGGCCATCATCGCGGGACATATGGACGTGCCGCCGCCCGAGGGCGCCGAAGTGATTGTCGCGGAAACCGCCAAAGACATGGCCGAGGTCGCCCTGAGCCTGGCTCAGGACGCCGATGTGTTTGTGGGCGCGGCGGCGGTCGGCGATTTCCGGGTCCAGAACCCTTCGAGCGACAAGCACAAGCGCAGTGAAAAGGGGCTGGAGATAAACCTGATTGAGAATCCCGACGTCATCAGCCAGGTCGGCGCCCTGAGACGCGACGGGCAGATAGTCGTCGGGTTTGCGGCCGAGACGGCGGACCTCATCAAGAACGCGAAAACGAAGATCAAGCAGAAACAGTTGGATCTGATTGTGGCCAACCAGGTCGGCGTGGAGGATTCGGGGTTCGGCACCGAGACCTTGCGCGCCTGCTTCATTGACTCCAAAGGCACGGTGGAAGAACTGGACCTTTCGACCAAGGAAGAAGTGGCCACCCTCCTCTTTGACCGCGTCTCCGACTTGCTGGATTAGGGGTTCAAGACGATTCGGCGGCCTTCTCTGGCGGATTGGTAGGCGGCCAGCACGACCTCTAGGGCGATCCGCCCGTCCGTGCCTGTCGCCGCGGGGGCGCTGCCATTCACCAGACCATCCACCCAGGGGCGAGGAACCGCGGCGATGCGTTCGCCCTGATTCGCCGGTTTTGCGATATCGAAAATCTCCCACGCACGCGTATCGTACCGGTACAGCTTCAGCGCGTGCCCTTCCGGACACCCGGGTACGCTGCAGGACGGGCCATCGCCGTAGTTCTGAATGAGCATGCCCTGGTCGCCGTAGATTTCCGTGGTGCATTCGCCCGCGTCGACCGTCGAACTGTTGAATACCGTTGCCATCGCGCCGCCGGCGAGGCGGAAAAGCGCGATCCCGTTGTCGTCAGGCGCCGCATGGGTCAGGACGTTGTCGATCTCCGCCATGACGCTCACGGGCTTGCCGAAAGTCCAGCACAGCCAGTCGATGGGATGGGCGGCGTCATCGGCGAACATGCCGATGTTGGTTTCCGCGCGGACATGCCAGTTGGTGGGGCCGTGGATGAACTCGGGATTGAACAGGACGGGGATACAGTGGCGGCGGCGCACCACGCCAAGCTTTCCCAGGGCGCCCGATTGGACCAGTTGCCGCATTTTGATGTTGGCGGGATCGTGGCGCATCTGCCAGGCCATCGCCAGCGTCACGCCGTTGGCCGCCGCCGAGGCATTCATGCGGTCGCATTCTTCGAGCGTCATCGCCATCGGCTTCTGGAGCAGGATGTGTTTTCCTGCTTCGGCGGCCGCGATGCACAACGCCGCGTGGCGGCTGGTTTCGCTTCCGATCATGACTGCCTGGACCGCGGGGTCGTTCAGCACGCCCTCAACGCGGCTCTCGTAACGCATGCCGGTGCGTTCGCAGACGGGCCGGGCCCGTTCCGGACGGTCGTCATAGGCGGCGAGCAGGCGCACGTCGGGGAAGTCCTTCATCACGTCCGCGTAGAGCGTAACGTGGCCATGGGCAAGACTCAGCACGCCGATTCCGATGGGGGGCTTCATGGGCGTCTCCTTCCATTCGGGGTGGACTCGCGTAATCTAGTCCACGTCCTGCCCGCAAGTAAAGGCGCTTGCCGGAAGCGCGTGTGGAACCGGTGGACCGAGTGGCTGTCTCCGGCGGGATTCCTTTGGACTGGGATGGCGATAGGCCTCCGCGAGCGTGCAAGCCAAGCCGAATCAGTGCATTGACGCAGATTGTTCTGGGAGATGGTACACTAAAGGCGGTATAATACACGCAGGTAGAATCGAGTCTGGGGATATATTGTGGTGTAGCACTCGGTTCGGGTCGCGCCGGCCTGTACTATCAGGGGAGAGCCTCGGTCGCGTATAGCGAGGGTGAATGATGCTCGAGCGGATGCCCCAGGAAGTCTCGTATCTGTACATTCTCAAACCGCCGGAATTCCTTGTCCTGATTGGCGTTGCGGTGGTGCTTGCCGCGGCGGGCTACGCACTGTTCCGCTGGTGGTACGAGCGCGACAAGGTCCCCCCGCTGTGGGCCATCGTGATTGCGGCCATTCTGGCTCTGGCGCTGTATCTGGTCGCGGCCATCCCCATCTGGGTGCGGGCCGACGCGTACCGCAAACTGACGGTCATCCTGTACAGTCTGGTCATCGGGGCCATTCCGGGCGCCTATTTCAGTTACTCGTTTCTTTCCGCCATGGCGTTGCGGAGCGTGCGGCGCATCACCTGGCTGAATACCTCGCTGCCCGGCGTCGACGATTTTCTGCACGCCCGGGAGCTGGCGTCGCAGGGGGATATCGATGGGGCGGTGGCGATGTACAAAAATTACCCGGAAAAGCAGGCCCACGCCCTGTTCGCCGCCGCGCATCTCCTCGAAATGAACGGGCGTTTCCGCGAGGCCGCCGAAACGTTCCAGAAATGCGCCGAGGTCTCGGGCGGGCAGATTCGGCCGTGGTCGGAAGCCGTCTTTCGCTGGGCCAAACTGTGCGAAGTCAATCTCGATCGCGTCGACAAGAGCATCGAACTGTACGAGCAGCTGGTGGAACGCGCTCCGTCGACGGAACTCGGGCGTCTGGCCTCCGCGAAGCTGGTTCGGTTGCGTACGGAAGCAGGTAAAGACGCCCGCCAGGAACCTGCCCCCGGGCCGGCGCCGCGAAAACCCTCCAGAAAGCGCGACAAGAAAGGTTCGCCCCAGAAATCTCGGGGATGAGGCGCGGTCGCGCCCACTCCGCCGCGTTACGACTCGCCGGTCAGCGCGTTTCTCAGCGCACGGCCCAGATCCGCGGCTTTCTCGAGGAGTTCCGGGCTGGGCTCGGCATCTTCGAGACCCGCGGATCGCACGATGTCTTGCGCGCCCTCTGACACTTTCAAACCGCTCATGTCGCACGCGTCACCGTGTCCACATCGAAAACACGGGACATTTCCGTGCAATACCAGCGCTCCCAGGGGAGTCATGCCCTCTTCCGCCATCCAGGAGCGGAGCTGGGCACTGGCAAGCTGTACCGCCGTGGGCTCGCCGGACGTATCGCCCGAGATGGCCGTGGTGATGACTGTCACGCCGATTTTTCCCCGGTTCAGGCCTTTTCTGTGCCGGAGACAGTACATGCGCTCCATGAATGTCTTGGTGCGTGCGTCCAGGCTTCCGCACGGGGTGTAGGCGCCCAGAACGAACGCGTCCGCCTCGGCAAACTGGGTGGCGAGACGTCTCCCGTCGTCATTCACCGGACACGCGTCCGCGTCAAGACAGCATAGACATGCCCGGCACGGCACCAGTTCGAGGGTGCTCAGCTTGATGAACTCCGTCTCCAGCCCGGTGCTCGCGAGGATATGCCTGACGGTCCGGTCCGTGTTGCTGTTGGGTACCGGACTGCCGCTGATTCCAAGGACTTGCACGCCCATCGTGATACCGCCCCTTCGTGTTGAGATGCTGCTGCCGTGCGCGGCTGCGCAACAGCCGCCTCAACCGCGCTATTTCGGGTAAACGAAACGGGTCCGCGCGGTATTCCCTGTGCCTGCAACGAGTTAGCAAAGCCGAAGGCGCGGCGGCTATTCCGTATCCTGCGAAACAGGCAGCGCGGATCCCGGTTCGTGTTGAAGGTGATAGGCCAGTTCCGCGAGCCCGACAACGATGTGTTCGTGGCGCACCACCACGCCATCGGGAACGGTGAGCGTCGTTGGCCCGAAGTTCCAGATCCCCGAAATCCCGGCACGGACCAGCCGGTCCGCGAGCGCCTGGCAGGTCTCGGCGGGTACGGCCAGAATCGCCAGCCGGGCGTTGTTGCGTTCAATGACGGTCTCGAGCTCATTGGTGCTGTACACGAAATGCCCGCCGATCGTGGTGCCGACTTTTCCCAGGTCTTGATCGAAGACGCCCACAATGCGCAGCCCGTATTTCACGAAGCCGCGATACGCCGCCAGGGCGCCGCCCAGGCGGCCCGCGCCTACCAGAATCGCCCGGTGGATCTGGTCGAAGCCGAGCACCTGCCGAATGGCCTCCACGACCTCCGCCGCCCGGTAGCCCAGGCGCGGCNNGGCGAGCTGGTGGCTGGAGACCCGCGTGGTCTCGTCAAGATCCACGCGCTCCCCCAGAAAATGATAGTAGTGAACCAGCCGTTCGAGATGCGAATGGCCGAGTTCGTATTTCGCCTTCGACCGCCCCATACTGCTTGTGTACTCCTGACTCCCGAAGACCGCGGCTACGTCCGTGACCCGTCGTGGGTGCGGCCGCCCCGTCCGCGCCCCGGCTTGCGGCCGATCGCCTCGAGCCACGCGGCCATGCCCGTGTGGTTCGCCGGTGAGGTCTCGTCAATGCAGGCCTTCGCCGGGTAAATCTCATACAGACGGCGGTACCGGAGCGGCGTGATGTTCGGCATAACGACATTGGCTCCCCGCGCCAGACCCAATTCGCGGCCCTCGGCGCGGTTCAGGGTCGCCAGCGCCGTTGTGCTGGGAATGTTGGCTTCCGGGCAGACCATGCGCGTTAATGCAAGCACCTTGTATGTCATCAATTCCGTGTTCGGAACCTGTTCGCCGTCAACGCGGGGCCGGCTCCAGTCGCCCCGGCCCAGCGGTGTCTCCGGATGTCCAATATACGGACCCACCCCGATCATGTCCAGATCGAGCGCACGGAACGTGTGGATGTCCTGGGCCAGGCTTTCATAGCATTGTCCGGGAATGCCCACCATCACGCCGCTGCCAATCTCGTACCCCAGCCGCCGGAGCTGGGCCAGAATCGAGAACCGGTCCGACACCTGCCCGCGCGCGTCGGGGTGGATGGTACGGTAGAGGACGCGGTCGGACGTCTCGAATCGCAGCAGGTAGCGGTCCGCGCCGGCCTCGCGCCAGGCCTTCAGATCCTCGATGGGACGTTCGCCCAGGCTCAACGTCACCGCCAGGGGCGTGTCGGCCTTGATGCGGCGGATGATCCCCGCCAGCCAGTCCGCGTCGATGCCGTAATCTTCGCCCGCCTGCATCACCACCGTGCCGTATCCGTACCGCACGGCGTCGGCGGCACAGTCCAGGATCTCTTCCCCGGTCATGCGGTAACGCGCGATGCCGCGGTTGTCGGACCGCAGGCCGCAGTACCCGCAGTCGCGGATACAGTGATTCGAAATCTCGACCAGGCCCCGGAGATGCACTTCATCGCCGACGTGCGCCTGGCGAACCCCGTCCGCAAACGCCCACAGCTCTTCCAGACGCGCGCTGTCCTCCTCACGAAGCCAGGTCAGAATGCCCGCTTCGCCAAGTTCTGCGTCGCTGTGGTTCGATGGGGTCGACATCATGATGCACATGATCCGCGCGGCTAAAGATCGTCGGCCGCGGGCGGGGCCTCCGGCACAGCCGCCCGGGTCCGGGCCCTGCCTCTTGCCTTCGCCTCGCGATATGCTTCCAGGGCGGCGGGGAAGGGCTCCAGGGCGCGTTCGAAAATGCCCAGGCTGTACGAAATGGTCAGTCCGTAATTCGTTACCGGCACCCCCGCCTGCCGGCATTTGAAGATCCGGCTCAGGACCTCGCGCCGGTTTGCCGTGCACGCGCCACAATGAATCACCAGGTTGTACGGGGTCACGTCTTCGGGGAAATCGTGGCCCTGCACCCACTCGAACCCGAGCGGGCCGCCCACGTAGTCCTCGAGCCAGCGCGGAATTTTGACGCGGCCGATGTCCTCCGCGATGGGGTGGTGGCTGCAGTGTTCCGCGACCAGGATGCGGTCGCCCGGTTGCAGGGTTTCGATCGCCATCGCACCGAGCGTCTGCTGAACCAGGTCGCCCCGGAACCGCGAAAAGAGTATTGAAAAGCTCGTGAGCGGAATCTCGCGCGGTGTGTCGGCGGCCACTTCCCGGAACGCCTGCGAATCCGTCACCACGAGTTTGGGCGGCGCGCTCAGGCGGTTCAGGGCCTCCCGGAGCTGGCGGTCTTTCACCACCATGCAGAACGCATCACCGTCGAGCAGGTCGCGGATGGATTGCACCTGCGGCATGATGAGCCGGCCTTTCGGGGCCTCTTTATCGATCGGCACGACCAGGACCGCCATCTCGCCCGGACCCACCAGGTCGGCGAGAATGGTCGGGTTGTTCACGAAGTCATCCGGGGCGCTGTCGAGGAGCGCCTGCCGGAAATCGAGAACCCCGGCGCCGGTTTGGGCGGCCGTGAACACCACCGGCACATCGCGCTCCTGCAGGGCGTCGAGCACGCCGGGTTCGGGCCAGCCCAGGTCGGTCTTGTTGAACACCACGATCGGGGGAATCTCCCGCTGGGCAAACTGCTCGAGAATTTCGTCCTCGAACGCGCCCCAGGCGCCGGGCTCCGTTACCAGCACGCCCAGGTCCGTCCGGTCGAAGACCTGGCGCGTCCGCTGGGTGCGCAACTCGCCCAGGTCGCCCTCATCATCGATGCCCGCCGTGTCGATGAACAGCACCGGCCCCAGAGGCAGGAATTCCATGGGTTTCTCGACCGGGTCCGTCGTCGTGCCGGCGTGGTGCGACACAATCGAGACCTGCTGGCGCGTGATGGCGTTGAGCAGGCTGGACTTTCCGACGTTGCGGCGTCCAAAGAGGCCAATGTGCAGTCTGAACGATTTCGGTGCGCGTTGCATGGGAGTTCAATCACCACGTTGTCTGAAATAAGGGCCCTGTTCGTAAGCACCGCCCTTCACGGGAGGCGCGCGGGCCGCATAACCCTATGATACGTCAACGCGGGAGGCGTTTGCATGATTCCCGCCGGAGGCGGGCCCGGCACGAGACCCGGGTGCCGGCGTTACCGCTGTCTTCGGGCCCGGATGACCAGCTTGACCGCGATGTAGGGCATCACGAACAGCCAGAACGTGGCCACCTTGGCCAGGGCCAGGCCTCCAAAGTGAATCAGATTGAACTGGGGACGCGTGATATCCAGCAGGGTGCGCTGGATATTGAACGTGAAATCCGGGGCGAAAACAAGCAGCAGCCCCCAGAACACGAGGAGCCCCAACGCCATGATGGCGCAACGTCCCAGGATGGCTGCGAGGGTCGCCAGCAGGTCGTCGACGGTATCTTTGGTGGACATCAAAGGTCTCCCTGGTCTCTTGGTTTCCCGGGCACGTATCTACCGCCATTCTACACCCTGCCGCGGCGCGGGCCGCAATTTCTCTGGACGGCCCTGCCCGCTCGTGCTACGCTGGAGGGCGGCAAATGCAACGGCAGGAGGGGATACGCATGAAACACCTCAAACTGCAGTCCCGGATCCATTACGAAAGCCTCGCGAAAGCCCTCGACATTGAAGTCGACCCGTGCCGCGGTTTGACGGGCCTTGATCGGCTGAAATGTCGCAAGGAAAACGCGATAGGCGGCTAAGGCGGGCGCAGCGCATGCCGGGGTCGTTGTTTTCCGCGGTCAGGCGTAATCGCGGCCGTTGAGGCTGTTGGCGACGCCGGCGAGCCAGGCGTTCAGTTGCGCCAGCATGCCTTCCGCCCGGGCGGGGTTCTCCGTCAGGAGGTTGGCGGTTTCCCCGGGGTCCTTGTTCAAATCGTAAAGTTCACAGGTGACCGCGCCGCTCGTGTCCTCGATGCGGTGGAGTTTCCAGGGCCAGTCGAGCCAGGCGCTGTGGCCGGGGAACGTATCGGTGGGATACTGCTCCTTGACGTCGCCGGCATCGGGCCGCACCCGTGCCGGGTCGGTGATCTCCTTACCCTCCCGTTGTGCTTCGAGCAGTTCCGCCATCCATGTATCGGTCGGGGTCAGGATTCCGGCCGTGGGATGGTCCCAGAACCCAATGGGTTTTGGGCGCGCGTCCATGGCGCCGTCGAGCAGGGGCGTCAGGCTGATCCCATCCAGGGGAGGCTGGTGGGGTACGGTGACCCCGGCGATTTCCAGCAGCGTGGGGTAGATGTCAGAGGTCACGCAGGGGATGCGGGTCGCCCGGTGTTCCGGGAGCCGGGCGGGCCATTCGAGCAGCGCGGGGACCCGCAGACCGCCCTCGTAGATCTGGCCTTTGTTGCCGCGCCCGCCGGTTCGGCTGACCTTAGGCAGCCCGCCGTTGTCGCTGCAGTACCACAGGAGCGTGTTTTCGCGGATGCCCAGGTGGGCGATCTCCTGGCGCAGTCTGCCGAATGCGCGATCCATCCCGGTGATCTCGCCGTAGAACTGGGCGAACTCCGTGTCCTGCCCGGCATAGGGTTCGAGGTCGCGGTCAAGCGCCTGGTGAGGCTTATGGGGCGAGCCGAACCAGACCACGGCAAGAAACGGGCTGGGGCCGTCCGCATGTTTCCGCAGGAATTCGATGGCCGCGTCCACGGCGACCATGGAACTCTCTCCCTGCATCTGCACGGCGAGCCCTTCCCGGCTCAGGATGGGGTCGTTATCGTAGTAATTCGGTGCGGAGAGCCATTCGTCGAAGCCGCTCGCACCGGGGTTCACGGGGCTGCCGTGCTGGACCGAGCCGAGGTGCCATTTCCCAAAGTGACCGGTGATATAGCCCGCGGTCTTGAGGGCCTCCGCGACGGTGATCTCCTGGGGGCGGAGGGAGTGGCCCCATTTGAAGCATCCCATCCGGTTCGGTGTGCGGCCGGTCATGACGCTGGCCCGCGTCGGCGAACACACGGGCGCGGCGGCATAGAACCGGTCGAAACGAAACGCTTCCGCTGCCATGGCGTCGAAATGGGGCGTCTTGAGTGCCGGGTGCCCGTTGTAGGCCATGTCGCCCCAGCCCTGGTCGTCGGCCATGCACAGGACAATGTTGGGCGTGCGTCCGGCCGCGCCGGCGCGCCGCGCGAACCCGCCCAGTCCCGCCGCCTGCGCGCCCGCGGCCAACAGGCCCAGAAACTCACGCCGGCCCATCCTCATGGCTCCCCTCCCAATTTTGGGGACACAATACTTAATTAAGAGTAGTACTCTGTATAACTACAACAGATTCTAAAGCCGAATTACGTATTGTGTCCCGAAACTCAATGCGTTGCGATTTCGCGGGCGGCCATATTGGCCACCTGGGCCACGGCCTGGCTCATGGCGCTGGGGAGTGCCGCCACCCGGTCTTCTGTCAGGGGCACGCGGGCGGTCAAGGTTTTGGCCCAGAGCAGGTTCGTCCCAAACGTTTCGCGCAGTTCGAGGCGCACTTCGCAGACGGCCTCGACCGGGTTGCCGTCGCGGTCGGCCTCAAATCGCCGCAGTTCGCCGACCAGCATCAGTTCGGGACGATTGATGTTCGAGGCGTCGCCCACGTCCCGGAAGCGCCCGGTTGCGGAAATGGCATCAGTAATGGCTCGCGTGACCATGTCCTCGGGGTTCATGGCCCATTCCGAAAACGGATACGGGTGGATCTGGTGGTTCTGGGCATACAGGATGGGCGTCCGGTACAGGGCGGAGGCACGCAAGCGGCGGATGCCCAGCGAGCGTTCGGTGGGAGGGGCTTGCGCGACCGCGATCTCAGGCGTCAGGGTATACCGGACCGTTGGCGTTACGCTGGGCCGGATGCAGCCCATCGCGGCAACGACACCCAGCAGCAGCGGGATCAGTACGCGACGCATTACTTTTCTCCCTTCGGTTGTGCGGGACCGTACACGACGGCGGAGGGGTCCTGCCGCAGCGTGTCCGCCAGGGCGCGGAGGGCTTCCAGCGTCTCCTGAAGCGAATCGGTGGTTTGGCGGACCATAAACTCGACGTTGTCGGCTTCGTAGACGGCGGCTTTGGAGACGGTCTCGAGTTGTTCCGTGGTTTTTCGGGCGGTATCAGCCAGATCACGGATGCTCTTAAGGGTGCTGTGAAGCTCTTCTTCGGTCCTTGAAAAATCCAGGGGCGCTATCTTCTCATTGACGGTGCTCAAGGTCGTGTTGGCGGATTTGACGAGCGCGTTGGTGTTTTCTGTAAAGGGCCGGATCTCCGCCCGGATGTCCTCGATCAGTTTGCGCGCGTCGTCAACGCCTTCAACCGTTTTCACCCGGAGATCCTTGAGCGTGGCGGTGGTTTCCGTAAGCACTTCGCGTACGTCTTTCACCGCGGCATCGGCGTCATCCAGCATCGCCTTGATCTGCCCTTCCTCAATGCCCTCCAATCCCGTATCGATCTTGTCCGCGATGTCGCTGATTTTTTTGACCACTTCGGGGATGCTGCCCGCGGTGGATGCGAACAGTGAGGGTTTGGAGGGGATCTCCGAGCCGGGCGGTAGTTTTCCTTCTTCGGGGTTGCCGCCCGACAACGAGACGGTCATGGTGCCCGTGGCAATGCTGTACATGACCAGTTGGGCCTCAACGCCGGGGTACAGGGTGATCTCCGCGTCTTCCACCTCGATGTCCACGCGCACGCTGCGCGCTTCCGCCACCATGATATCCGACACCTTGCCGACGGGCACGCCATTGTAGACGACGAGTCCGCCCCGGCTGAGTCCCAGGATCGATTCCTCGAATTCGATGAAGTACGCGCTGTGATCGCCGCTCTTGTATCCCGAGACGACGATGAACCCTCCCGCCAGCACGGCCAGGCATGCCACCAGGAAGATACCCACCTTCATTTTTTGTGCTCGGGTCGCCACGTCATGCTCTCCTACGTGTGGTGCTGCCGGATATGGGCGTCGGCTTTTCGCTCAAAGAACTGCCGCACGCGCGGGATGGAACTCGTTTGCGCTTCGCGCACCGTTCCCCGGAACACGGCTTTACCGCCATCCAGCATCAGGACATGGTCGGCAATTTTCTTGATGGATTCCAGTTCGTGGGTCACGATGATGAAGGTGATCCCCAGAAGCCGTTTCAGGTCCAGTATAAGATTGTCGAGGCCAGAGGCCATGATGGGGTCCAGCCCCGCGGAAGGTTCATCAAAATACACGATGGGCGGATCGAGTGCAATGGCGCGTGCCAGTCCGGCCCGCTTCTTCATCCCGCCCGAGAGTTGCTCGGGCAGCAGCTCCTTCGCCGAAGCCAGCCCGACCAGGCTCAGCTTCAACACGACCGTCGCCTGGATGAGATCCTCCGGCATATCGGTGTATTCGCGCATGGGAAGCGCGACATTCTCGCCCACCGTCAACGAATTGAACAGGGCGCCCGACTGGAACGCGATGCCGATGTTCCGCTGAATCCCGGCGAGCTGGTCCTCGTCGAGTGTGGTGATATCGGCGCCGGAGTAACACACCTGGCCCGAGGCCGGTTTCAGCAGGCCGGTCATGTGCTTGAGCAGCGTCGTTTTCCCGCAGCCGCTGCCTCCAAGGATGACGAAAATCTCGCCCCTGGGCACATCGAATGTGACGTCGTTGAGCACCACTTGTTCGCCGTACCGCGCAACGAGGTTTCGCACCTCGATCACGGGCTCAGCGCCGTTTGGCTGTGTGTCAGAGCACATAGTAGAACACCACCGCGAAGATCATGTCGATCACAACAATGATGAAGATGTCCATCACGACGGCCCGGGTCGTCATCAGGCCGACGCCGCGCGAGCCGCCACGCACGCGCAGCCCGTTATGGCACCCAATGAGCACAATGGCGACCGCGAAGAAAAGCGATTTGAGCAACCCCTGCACCACATCGCCTTCCGTGAGGGCTTCGATGGTCTGGCGAAACCAGACCTCCCCGGAAAACCCCAGGACGCCCATGCCCCAGACCGCGCCCCCAAACACGCCCATGTACATCGCAATGACCGTGAGGCAGGGCATCGCGATGAGCAGCGCAAGCACCTTGGGGGCCACAAGAAACTGCGGCACCTTCAGCCCCATACCACGCAATGCATCGATCTCCTCCTGCACTTTCATCGTCGCCAGTTCCGCGGCGATGGCCGCGCCGGTCCGCGCGGAGACCACCACGGCGGTCATCACGGCCGCCAGCTCGCGGGCAAACGCGATCACCGTCAGGTCCGCGACGTAGATGTCGAGCCCGACGGTGCGCAACTGAGCCGCCGAAAGCATGGCCACGATCAGGCCGAGCAGCGCGTTCATGATGCTGTTGATCCAGATGGCGCGGACACCCATCTCATAGAGTTCCTCCGCCACAAGACCCCAGCGCAGGCCCCGCCCCTCAATGGGCCCGATGAACGTCCAGTACACCGCGTCGAGGAAGAGGCTGAACAATTGTCTGGCCTCTTCCGCCACGCCGAAGCCCTCTCCGCCGATTCTTTCGAACAGGTTTTCCGGTTCTTCCTCCTGCTCCTCGGTGCCGCTCAGGCCGGGACCGATCAGGTCGATGAACTCAGCGACGGCGTCATGCTGCCCCTCGAACCGGAAATCGGCGTTACACGTCCGGACGAACCGCGCGATATCCACCAGCCACGCCGCGCCAAACGTGTCCATCGTGTCCGTTTGCGCGAAATCAAGCACGAGACTGCGACCGTCCTCGCCGCGCATGCGCTCGCGCACGTCCTCGAGCAGGGCGCGGCCCGTGTCCTGGTTTAGTTCCCTGGGGCATTCGACGCGGATGCCGCTCATGCTTCCGGCTCCGCCAGGGCGTCAAACTCGTCCTCTGTCAGGACGCGAACGCCCAGTTCCTGTGCTTTGGCGAGCTTGGACCCCGGGTTCTCTCCCACCAGCACGAAATCCGTCTTTTTGCTCACGCTCGAACTGGCCCGGCCGCCCAACTGTTTGATCCGGTCCTCGATCGTCTCGCGCGAGTACCGCTTTAACGACCCCGTCACGACCACGGTCTTGCCCGCCAGTGGCTGAGGGCCGCCGGCGGCCGCGCGCGTCTCTTCCAGGGTCAGGCCGTGGGCGCGCAGCGACGCGATAAGCGCCTGGTTTTCTTCGGTCTCGAAGAAATTGCGCACTTCCCTCGCCACCACTTCTCCCACCTCGGGAACCTCGCACAGGGCCTCGACGGACGCCTCCTGGAGGGCGTCCATCGAGCCAAAATGCGCCGCCAGCACCTCCGCGACATGCGCGCCCACATGGCGGATCCCCAGGCCGTTCAACAGGCGGCTCAGGGGACGCTTCTTGCTCTCCGCGATGGCCGACACGAGGTTGCGGGCCGATTTTTCGCCCATGCGCTCAAGTTCCGCGAGCGGTTCGGGCGTCAGGTCGTAGATGTGGTCCAGGTTTCGCACGACCTGTTTATCCACAAGCTGGTCGATGAGTTTCTCGCCCATCCCCTCGATGTCCATGGCCGAGCGGCTGGCAAAGTACTTGAGCCGGCCCTTGATCTGGGCCGGGCAGGCCGGATTGAGGCACCGAAGATACACCCCGTCGGGGTCCTGGCGCACCTCGCTGCCGCATTGCGGACAGGCCGTCGGCACGGGGACTTTCCGGGCATCTCGCGGGCGTTTTTCGAGCACCGGGCCCAGCACCTGCGGAATGATCTCGCCCGCCTTCTGCACCCGCACCATGTCGCCTTCGCGGAGGTCCTTGCGCTCAATGTCCTCGAAATTGTGGAGATTGGCCCGCTTGACCGTGGTTCCGGCCAGACGCACGGGGGTGAGATTCGCCACCGGAGTCACGGTGCCGGTCTTGCCCACCTGCAACGTGACCTTTTCAAGCCGGGTCTCCGCGATCTCGGCCGGATACTTGTACGCGATGGCCCAGCGGGGCGCCTTTGACGTCGCGCCCAGCCGGCGGCGCTGCTCCGCCGAGTCCACCTTGATGACCATCCCGTCCGTCTCAAAATCCAGGTCGTGGCGCTTCGACGACCAGGCGTTGCAGACCGCGATGACCTCGTCGATGTCCCCGCACCGCTTGAAAAACGGGTTCACGGGGAATCCATAGGATTGGAGGTCATGAAGGGTCTGGCAGTGCGAACTGAGATCCGCCCCCGGAAGCGGCGCGACATCGTAACAGGCGATTTCGAGGCGGCGTTTCGCGACCTCCCGCGGGTCGAGCAGTTTCAGGGTGCCCGCGGTGGTGTTCCGGGGGTTGGCCAGCGGCGGTTCCCCCGCCTCCTCGCGCAAGTCGTTCAGGCGGACCAGTTCCTGCCGGCGCATGTAGACTTCGCCCCGGACCTCGAGCCGGGCCGGGAACGCGCCCTGGAGCCGCATCGGTACCGCGCGGATGGTCTTCACGTTCGCCGTGACGTCGTCGCCCCGGGCGCCGTCGCCCCGCGTCGCCGCCCGCACCAACCGGCCCCCTTCGTACAGCAGCGACATGGACACGCCGTCAATTTTCAGCTCCGCCACGTACGCGGGTTCCTGGCCCTCGAGCCCGCGGCGCACCCGGTCGTCAAACGCGCGCAATTCCCCTTCGCTGTACGTATTGTCGATGGAAAGCATCGGGACGGCATGTTCCACGGTCTCGAACCCGGAGAGCGGTTGTCCGCCGACCCGCTGCGTCGGCGAGTCGGGCGTCACCAGTCCGGGGTATTCCGCCTCCATCGCGATGAGCTCGTTCAGGAGGGCATCAAATTCCACATCGGTGATTTCCGGCTTCGCCTCCACGTAATAGAGGTAGTTGTGCCGGTCCAGTTCGTTCCGGAGCTGCTCGCAACGTCTGCGAACCTCCGGAGGGATATTACCTTCCGCATGGCTCATGTGCGGCATTATAAACAATTTTCGCATGCGAGCCCACACACGGGAAGAAAGGGCCCGCGCGCAACGAAAATAACCGGGCCCGACAGGAGCTTTGTTTGGAGCCCGATGACAGAGACCACGCCCGCGTCTCCGCTGCCCGTGTGGCGCGTTTCCGCATCAGTGTCTTGCCTTCGCCTCAGTCTCTGGGGCGTGGGACGACCAACCTTACGAGAAAACACGTTGTACCTGACCTGAAGGAGTCGAGCGGGACACCGAGGCCATTTGCAATTTCTATCCCATTATGCTATATAGGTAGACAGTACTCAGGCATTTGTATGCAAAGGGGGACAAATGCCCAAATTCCATAATGAGCCTTTTGACGAGGCCACGCTCACGAAACTGGGGCTGTTCCGGCAGTACTCGCGAGCCTGGTTAAGCATCTCTCTTACTCATTGGAGGACGCCGTACGAAACGCCCGAACAGATCAACATCTTCGACTTCTTTGCCGGTCGGGGGAAAGACATCACCGGCGCTTCCGGTTCGGCGCTGATCATTGTTGAGGAGATCAGAGCTTACTGCAAGCGCCATTTTGAGCGGAAGAGCAGCGCTCCCGTGTCGCTTTTCTTTAACGACCATGATGCGGAGAACATCGCCAATCTGAAAGCGCATGTCGAACAGCTTCGTTGCCCAAAGGGATGCTGTCAGCCAGAGTACACGCAACTCCCGTTTAAAGACGCGCTCGAACAGCACCTGCCCCTGATGCGAAGGCCGGACACGGCCAATCTGGTCGTCATGGACCAGTTCGGCTTCAAGGAGGTGACTCCGCATGTTGTGGCCAGACTGGCTGGCTGCTCCATGACCGACATCATATTCTTCATCTCATCATCGTTCGTGTATCGTTTCTGCGAGACGCCGGAGATCCAGAAGCGCTTTGCGATTAACCCTGAGGACATGCGGGATATCGAATACAGGACCATTCACCGGCATCTGTGTGAGTACTTTCGGGACAAGCTGGGCAGCCAGACCTATCATCTCGCTCCGTACTCGTTGAAAAAGGGAAGCGACATTTACGGAGTCATCTTCGGGAGCCGGTATCCACTGGGGCTGGAGCGGTACCTCAAGGCGTGTTGGAGACTGGATGGTGTTACCGCGGAAGCCAACTACAATATTGATGGAGACCTCGCCTGGGATGGACAACAGGCGCTGTGGCCCGACGAGAACGTCCCGAAGAAGCTCGATATCTTCAAACGGGAGCTGCTGTCCTTTGTGCGGGAGATGTCTCCGGACAACAGGGAGCTATACCTCTTCTGCCTCGCACACGGTTTTCCCGGCAGCAGGGCGAGGAAGGTGGTCAGAGAGATGATTGCGTCGGGCATTATCCAGACCGAGCCCCTGTCCTCAACTGCGCGAGCACAGGCAGCCGCTCTGTATCTGAATTATGATGCGTATACCGAATTGCCCCGGATCCGGTTTCGTGTGAGTGACACACCATGAGCCAGAGCAGAATCGAATGGACTGAGGCCACGTGGAACCCGGTAACCGGATGCTCGAAGGCCAGCGCCGGTTGCGCGAATTGCTACGCAGAACGCATGGCAAGACGGGCGGGGCGTCGGGGCCCGGCGCGCTGCCGCAGTCTGAATTCGGCAAGGTCTATTCTCCGCTGACTGTTCCGTGAGCAATTCCCCTGCACGATTGGACTCACGCCACACCTGTCACACGCCGAGTGCCCGGGGCAAGGCTGAACCGCCGCAGGAGCAATTCGCGCGCATCATCCGGCAGAAGGTAGTATGGTTTGAGGGTGAGGCGGCCGCCGTGTCCGCTGCTTCTGAAAGGGCCTTAAACGGGGAACGGGGTTTTCGGTCATGTCATGGAATGGTCTCGAATGGGTTCTGATCTGCGTTCATGCGGTCTGCGGTGCGGGGGACTATCCCCTGAGCATGGACAAGCCGCTCCGCATCGCCGGGGTGGAAGCCGACCGGACGGAGGCACGGGTCTTCGACCGGATCACCCTCGACATCGCGCTCGAGGCCAGTTACGGCAACCCGTTTCGAAGCGAGGAGATCCGGGTGGACGTCGCGGTACAGCCGCAGTCCGGCGAACCGTTCACGGTCCCGGCGTTCCTGTATCAGCCGTTCGAGCGGCGGCTCGAAGATACGGACAAGGGTCCCGCCGAACGTCTGCAGCCGGCGGGCGAGCCGCGCTGGCAGGCGCGTCTGGCGTTTCCGAAACCCGGCCGCTATGCCCTGCGTGTCACCGCGCTCGACAAAACGGGCGCCGCCGAATCGGAATCCATCGAGGTGAACATTGTGCCCGCCGACGTCGCCGGAATGGCGCGCACGCACCCGATGGAACACCGCTATTTTGTCACGGACCGGGGCGACACGCTCTATCTGATTGGCGCGAACGTGTGCTGGGCGGGGGCGCGCGGCACGTTCGACTACGACGACTGGCTGCCGAAGTATGCCGGGGCCAACTGCAACTTCTTCCGCGTGTGGCTGTCCCCGTCGTGGATGACATTCGCGATGAACACCCGCGAGAGCGGGTACGATGGCATCGCGCTGAGCAATGCGTGGCGCCTCGATTACGTGCTCCAGCAGGCCGAGCAGCTCGGGCTGCGCATGATGGTCTGCATCGACAGTTTCAACATTCTCCGTTCCAAACAGGCCCTTTACGGCGTCTGGGAGGACTCGCCCTACATCCAGGCAAACGGCGGCCCCCTGGCCAAATCGGAGGACTACTTCACGGACGAGACCCTGCTTGCGGCGTACCGCGACCGGCTCCGCTATCTTGTCGCCCGGTACGGGTACAGCGCGAACGTCTTTGCATGGGAATTCTGGAACGAGGTGGACATCATCGACACCTACAACAGCGAGGTCGCGGCGGCCTGGCACACGGATATGGCGCGGCACCTGCGCGCGCTCGACCCCTGGGACCACCTGATCACCACCAGCTATGCGCGGCCCCAGGGCGACCCGAAGGTCGACGGCCTGGCGGAGCTCGATTTCGTGCAGACGCATCACTACCAGGCGAATGACATGGCCCGGGATCTGGGACTGGACATCGCCCAGAAGGCCGCCGCAACAGATCGGCCGCACTTTCATGGCGAGTTCGGCATTGATCACGGAGGCCGGGCCCGCGACCTGGACCCGGCGGGCGTGCACATCCACAATGGCGCGTTCAGCAGCGTGGGGCAGCTTCAAGCGGGCATCCCGATGACGTGGTGGTGGGACGCGTACGTGCATCCGCAGAACCTGTATCCGATCTACGCGGCGTTTTATCGCTGGATCGAGGGGTTTGATTTTGTGCGGCAGCATGTCCGTCCTCTGGACGCGGAAATTGCCGGCGTCGACGCCTCGAACCTGCGGATTCCCTCGGACAGCCTGTTTCGAACCGATGCGGGGTCCTGGGACCCGGCCCCGTGGAACCGCCCGGCCACTGTGCGCATCACGCGGGAAGGCGCTCTGCAGTCCGAAGTGCCCGTTTCGCGGCTCCTGCACGGCGTCCGCAACCATCCCGACCTGCACAACCCGGTTACCTTCGAGATCGATGCGCCTCAAGACACGTCGTTTGGCGTGCTCGTCGAGGGCGTGTCGGGTCACGGCGGCGCCGCGCTGCGGATTCTCGTGGATGGCGAGACCGTGCTCTCCGAGGAGTTCGCGGACACGGACCAGGATACGGCGACCCTCACCGCGTACGACCGCACGTACCGGGTGCCGGTTTCAGAGGGACGCCATACGATCGTCGTGGACAACCCCGGCAACGACTGGTTCTACGCCGGGTACGAAGTGCCCTGGCTGCGCGCCGCGCCCATGCTGCGCGCACTCGGCGTGGTGGGCGATACCCAGGCGCTGGTGTGGATACAACATCGCGCGCACACGTGGAGCAACGTGGCCAACGGCGGCTTTGTCGAGTCCCCCGTGGCGGACGCGCGGGTAATCCTGAATGGTCTGGCGGAGGGCGCCTGGCGCGTGGAACCGTGGGACACCTGGGAGGGCCGCGCCCAGGCTTCGGAAACGTACCGAGCCGGCGGCGACGGGCGGCTCGAACTGGCGCTTCCCCCGATTGCCCGCGATGTGGCGTTTCGCCTGTACAAAGCGCAATGATAGACTCATGCGGGGGGCGGGGCGCCTCAGGGTCTAACGGTGGAGGCCGGCACAATGGCAAACGATGAGCACGAGACCAGGCATCCCGAGCCGACAGCGGACGGTGAGGCCGTCGATCCCGCGCTGCAGGACACCCAGCCGATGCGTACACCAAGGATTTCGGACGAGGCTCCCCCGCCCGCGTTCCCGGTATGCACCCGGTACCGCCTCGGTCAGCGCATCGGCCAGGGGGGGATGGCCTTTGTCTACGAAGCCTACGACACGAATCTGGACCGTTCGGTAGCCGTGAAATCCCTGCGGCCGGAGATGGCGGAGGACCGGTCCGTGCGCGAACGGTTCGTGTATGAAGCCAAGCTTCTGGGCGACATGGATCACCCCGGCATGGTGCCCATCTTCGAGATCGGCGAACTCGAGGACGCCGGCATCTTCTACTCGATGAAGCGCATCAAGGGCCGGACCTTCCGCCAGATCCTCGACTCGCGTCAGGCGAACTGTTTGCAGCGGTGCGAGATTGCCGGATTGCTCTCCATCTTCGGGAAAGTCTGCCAGACGGTGGCGTACGCCCATTCGCGCGGCATTGTTCACCGCGACATCAAGCCCGAAAACGTCATGGTCGACGAATACGGCATCGTGCTGGTGCTCGACTGGGGGCTCTCGAAAAAGATCGACGAACACGAAATCAGCCAGGGCATTACGGCCACGCAGACCGGCATCATCAAGGGCACGCCCGCCTACATGAGCCCCGAACAGGCCGAAGGGCGCACCCACGAAATCGATTTTCGCACCGATGTGTTTTCGCTGGGGATCATCCTCTACGAGATCCTCTCCGGACACCTGCCGTTTCCGGGAAAGACCCGCACCGAGGTGCTCCTGCAGATCGCCAACCACCAGCCGCCTTCGCCCCGCAGGCGGCACCGGAACGCAAGCCCCGCGCTTTCCGCCATCTGCATGAAGGCCCTGCAGAAAGACCCTGAAAAACGCTACGGAACCGCCCAGGAACTCTCCGAAGACCTCGAACGCTACAGTCGCGGCGAAGACACGTCAGCCTACCGGCCCAGGTTCTGGGAGCGGCTGTTTGCGTGGGCGGAACGCCATCCGGCCACGGCCACGGCGCTCGCCATATTCGTGTCGCTGGCCCTGTTTGGAAGCCTCGGCGCCACGGCCAACCATCAATACCGCCGCGAGCAAGCCAAGCTCGCCATGGCCACCGGCACGCGCGTGGCCCGCATGATGGTGGGCGAAATGGACCGGCTCGATGCTGAAATCGGGTCGCTCCAGACGCAATTAAGCGGTCTGCCCCCGGGCGATTCCCCCGAGCGGCGCGTGCTCGAGGCGCAACTGGCGACCCTGAAGGCCGGGCGGCAGCACCACATCGCGTTCGTTGACCGCCTCGGCCCCGTGGCCATCGCCCGGCTGGCCGGCGCCAATATCGAAACCGTCGACGAAATGGGCACGGATTTCGCCAACACCGCCCGCGAAACCCGGCTGAAAGAGGTCGAAAGCGCGTTCCGGATCGGTGAATACTACGAAGCCAGCCATCTGGTCTACAAATGTCTGCTCGACGCGAAGCGCCTGGCGTGGACCCCGGCCCAGATGAGCGAATTGCTCGCGTGGCGGGACAAGATCGACGCGCGTCTGCGCGAGACCCTGCCGCCCGCCGCCGAACTGCCCGACTGGAGCCGCTTCGATTATGATCGGGTGCTGAAACCATTCCTGGACCAGATCGGCGTTGGCGGGATGGAAGATCTCCGGAAGCGTATCCAGAACCTCCGCTGAGAGGGGCTGGCACAGCGGGGCGGTTCCACGCACGGGTTCAGGGTTGTGCTGCCTCCACCAGTTCCCCCATCATGGCGTATTCCAGCGCATAGGTGTCGGGCAACTCCGTACGGATTTGGTTGAGGGTGGGGGAGAAGGCCTCGACGCGGATCGTGTTCTCCTCCGGCACAAAGCGCAGGATCTGCAGCCAGCCGTTCCCGCCGTTATCCTCGCCCTGGTAATCACAGAGGATCTCATGTACGGGGTGGCCCGCATCATTTGTGGCGGTCTGATGGTGAACGCCCAGCACGTGTCCGCTTACCACCATGAACACCGTGGGTTGTTTGCGGATGAACGTTTCCCAGAGGCGTTCCCCCGCGTATCCGTTCAGACCGTACGGCTTCTCTTCGGCGGCCCGACCCTCGGGCCGCATGTGGTAGTGCGTCGCGAGGATGACCCGGTGTTCCGGGTGCGCCTGAATGACTTCGCCGGCCCAGGCCAGCATGGCGTCGTCCGGGGCAAACGTCAGGCTGAGCACCAGGAATTTCATCCACGCCGCTTCGAACGTGCAGTAGTTGCAGGCGCTATTGCCGCCCAGGTGCCCACCGTACCAGGACTGGCCCTGAAAACGCTCCGGAGGAAAGTACTTGTCGTACAACGGCGTTTCGCGGGTCACCTGCTTTTCCTCGGCGCGCAGATCGTGGTTTCCGGGCACCACGCTGTAGGGCACGTGGCCGTCGAGCAGTTTGTGCGCGGCGTCGGCGGCCTGCCACTCGTTCTCGGCGTGCGCGTTCTGCACGATGTCGCCCAGATGGATCACAAACTGGATGTTCTCGCGCTCCGCGTTGTCGCGAATCCACTGCATCTGGGCCAGGTAGGTTTCGGGATAGTTCTCCGAGTAGTTCTGTGTATCGGGCAACAGGATGACCGAGAAGGGAGACGAACTCCCGGCATGCGCGAAACACGCCGTCATGAGCAGTGCTGCCGCCAGACCCCAGACCCGAATTCCGATGTTCTGCCTCATTGTGGCCTCTCCCTGTCGCACGTTGTGCCTGCCAAAGCGGACACGCCGCCCAGTTTGCCGGTGCTCGTTGGTGTACTCTATCATCTCATTCCGGAAGATGCCACGCGCTCCCGGGCGGGCCGTAGCGGCATACGAAAGGACGCCTCTCATGAACACAGGTCTGGACGTTTTTCTTTTCCTTGCGATTCCATGTGCGGCGTTCGGGGCCGGGGTATTCGAGGAATGGCCGCCGCGGGACTACTTCATCACCTCGCTGGTGGGCGACGTTCCCGACATGCTCAAGGATTATGACGCCCAGACGGGGCGTTTCGGCGATGAACCCTGGATCTGCCAGGACCAGAACTGCCTTTTCGCGCTGGCCGCCGCCTGGGCCCTGGATGACTCCCAGAATCCGTACTACCACGATTCCGCCCTGCTGCGCGTCATTGCGCGGGGCGGCGAAGCCCTCGTCGAAGACATGGACGGACGGGGGATGTGGACGTTCCGCAAGAAAGACAATTCCACGTGGGGGCAGATTCATATGCCCTGGACGTACAGCCGCTGGATCCGCGCCTACGCCCTCGTGAAAGACGCCTTGCCGGACGAGGCCCGCGCGACGTGGGAAAGAGGGCTCCTGCTCGGATTCTCCGGCATCCGCAAATACATGGACGGCGGGGTGCACAACATCCCCGCCCACCACGCCATGGGGCTCTACATTGCCGGCCAGTGTTTCGACAATTCGGAGTGGCGGGACGCCGCGCAAGCGTACATGGCCCGGGTCGTCGAAGAACAGGCCGAAGGCGGTTACTGGTCGGAGCACTGCGGGCCTGTCGTGGGGTACAACGCCGTCTACGTCGAAGCCCTCGGGGTTTACTACCAGGCCTCGAACGATCCGGTCGCGCTGGAGGCGCTCCAGCGGTCCGCCCGCTTTCACGCCAGCGTGCTCTGGCCGGACGGCTCGTCCGTCGCGTGCATCGATGAACGCCAAGTCTACCGCAAAGGGGTCACCATCGGAAACGTGGGCTTCGCGTGGACCCCGGAAGGACGCGGGTTTCTGCTGCAGCAGCTCGCGCGGTACAGCGGCCCGAAGTCCCGGCGCGTCCCCGGCGACTATGCCGCTGCGATGCTCCTCTACGGCGGCGACGGCGCGGTGGTGATGCCGCCGTCGTCTTCGGACCGGTTCACGCGGCTCCTGAACAGCGAGCGCGGCGTGATCCGGCGGGAAGCGCCATGGCAGTGGGCCCTGGCGGCCTACGTGTGCGAGCCTTCTCCCAGCCGCTGGATACAGGACCGCCAGAACCTCGCCGATGTCTACCACGACGCGCTCGGGCTGGTCATCGGCGGCGGCCACACGAAGCTTCAACCGTACTGGTCCACGTTCACCGTGGGCGACGCCTCGCTTCTGCGCCACACCGAGGGCGACACCGACCCCGTCTTTGTCCCCGCGATCGACCTGCTGTGGACGCCGTCCGCGGCGGGAATTGCCGATGCAGCGGAAGCCTCCTGCCTGGCCCTCGGCTACGGCGGCGTGAAGTGCAGCGTCGAAATTCGGCCGCATCCCGATGGCTCGTTGACCCTGTGTTACCGCGCCCCCAAAGGCCAGCGCGTCGAGGCTCACGTTCCCTTTTTGCGCCGCGCCGCGCAGGTGCTCTCGGAACGGGGTGAATCGTACGAACTCGGGGAGTCCGCTCTGACGCTCACGAGCGAGACACTCGGCGCTTGGTTCGACTTCGCGGGCCTGCGGGTTGCCATGCCCGCCGGCGCATCGCTGTTGTGGCCCGCAAAACAGCACGATCCCTACACGAAGGACGGCCATTCCTCTCTGGACGCCGCCAAACTGGTGCTGGTATTGCCCTTCGTGGATGTTGAAGAGTACTGTATCGGGTTGCATCTCACGGACACGGCTTCTCCCAAGGAGGATGAATGAGAATATTGAACGGCGCGGACAGAAAATTCCTGCGTGGGCTCGGGCAGAAGCTCGAACCTACCGTAATGGTCGGCAAGAACGGGGTTACCGCGACAGTGATTGATTCGACCAACAAAGCCCTGACCGCCCATGAACTCGTGAAGGTGCGCGTTGTCGAGCGAAAAGACGAAAAGCGGTCCCTGATTGACGAACTCGCCCTGGGCACGCGCAGTGAAGTCGTCGGCATGATCGGCCACACCGCCCTGCTGTACCGCCAGCACGACGACGAAGACAAGCGCAAGGTGTTCTTTCCCGGCGAGCGGAAATGACCGGTTCCCAGTGTGGGCGGGGCGTTATGCCGGGGCCGGTCCCGTCAGGATCTCGTTGATGATCACCCCCGCCGCCGTCAGGCCCACCAGTCCCGGCAGATACGAGATGGTCCCCCGCACACGGGAGTCCGTGTCCGGGAGATCCGCGCCCGGCGCCTCGGGCGCTCCGGAATAGACACAGCGAATGCCTTTCGTAATGCCCTCCCGCCGGAGCTGAAGGCGGATCCTGCGGGCCAGGGGGCAGTTGGACGTCGCGCTGATGTCGGCTACGCGGATGCCTGAAACGTCCAGCTTGCTGGCCGCTCCCATGCACGACACGAACGGTGCCGCCTTCTCGTGGAGCAGCTTCAGGAGGGCCAGTTTGGCCGGAAGGTGGTCGATGGCGTCGATGTAGCTGGCCGGGTCTTCCCGCAGGAACTCGTGAGCGTTCCCGGGGGTGACGAAGACCTGATGCGTCTCGACGCGGGCTGCGGGATGAATATCGAGAATCCTCGCACGGGCAGTTTCGACCTTGGGGCGCCCGAGCGTGCTTTCCAGGGCCAGCAACTGCCGGTTCAGGTTCGTAACCTCGACGCAATCCGAGTCGATGAGCACCATGTGGCCCACGCCGGCCCGCGCGATGGCTTCGGCGGCATAGGATCCCACTCCGCCCAGACCAAAAATCACCACGGTGGCGCGGGCCAGCCGCTCCACTCCGGCGTCGTCGGCCAGAAGCCGTGTACGTTCGAATCGCTTGTCCATTCAGAGCCCCAAATCAAATACTTCCGATGCGTTACGGGTGGTGGCTTCCGCGACCTCCGCGGGGTCGCGCCCCAGCAGTTCCGCCGCGCCCCGGAGGTTCAGGACCAGGTTCCGGGGTTCGTTGGGGGCGTCCGGCTCCGCTCCGACCGGGGGCATGTCCGGGCTGTCGGTTTCGAGCAGGAAATGGTCAGGGTAGATGAACCGCATCAGCTCTTCGCGTTTGGCGCATCGCTTGTACGTGAGGCTTCGTCCCAGGGAGAACTTAAGCCCGAACGTGACGAACGTACGCGCCAAGTGTACATTTCCTGAGAAAGCATGGATTGTGCCCGCTGGGGAGGGCGTCCCAATGCGTTTCAGAGAGGCGAACAGCTCGTTGAACGCGCCTCGGCAATGGATCACGACCGGCAGCGCAAGTTCTTTCGCGATGGCCAGTTGCGCCTCGAACACCTCCGTTTGCAGGTCCATCGAGGGCGTTTCCACCTTACTGTCCAGCCCGATCTCGCCAATGGCCGTGGCGCCCAGTTCGCGCGCCCCGCGGAGTTCGTCCAGCCGGGGCAGGTGCTCGGGTTTGGCATACCAGGGATGGACCCCCAGGGCAAAGGCCACTTCCGGGTGGCGCCGGGCAATGCCGGCCGACGTGGGCCACTGGTCGGGCGTCACGGCGCAGGTCAGCACCCGGACCACCCCGGCTTCCCGGGCGTCGCCTAGCACGGCATCGAGCCGGGCATGCAGCGACTCGTCTTCCAGGTGGCAGTGCGCATCTACAAGACGCATGGCGAAGTCCAGTCTCCCCACGGGTTTTTGGTCTCGGTCGAGCATCTACTATAGGATTCCCGCGGAGAAAAATCGAGTTGCCGAGACCGCCGCGGACCCGCCGCAGGCGCCGGTTCGGGCAGCCGGGCGATTGAACGGAACGGCCTGGAGTGATAGGCTGGTGGTTTCTGTCGTGAAGGCATTATGTGCGCTATATCCTCCCTTGAAGCGATATTCTGGAGATGCGAATGAGGCTTCCTGAGTTCCGGTTTCGCCGCCTGTACGCCGGCGGCGCGCTCCTGCTCGCCGGCACGGCGTTCTATGTCTGCGGATGCTCACAAACGGCGAACGATCAGCCGGCTGACGAGCGTGCGGTCGTTCCTGAGAGTGCGTACCGTCTGGCGCATTGGCCCGCCAAAGAAGACGTGCCGGTTCCGCCGGAGGGCTGGTATACCGTCGAGCTTGGGGGCGAGGCAATCGACATCTTCCGCGACGAATACGGCGTGCCCCACGTCTATGCCCAGACCATCGAAGGGGCCTTCCGGGGCCAGGGCTACGTCCAGATGGAAGACCGGACGGTCCAGATACTCGAGAGCCTCGCCGAGGTTCGCGGCATCAGCGCCAGCTACAAGGGCCCCGACGGGATTGGGCACGATAAACACATCCGGACACGCGGCTACACCGAGGAAGAATGCCGACAAATGGTGGAAGGGCTGCGTCCCGATCTGCGCGCGTATGTGGAGGCGTTCATTGAAGGAACCAACGCCTGTCTGGCGAAAGTTGCGCCGGGGTTCGCGCCCATCCAGGCCCACGAAATGGCCGCGGGCGCAGCCTACCACATGGCCAAGGCCGGCGATTGGGGCGGCGAGGAAATGAGCGTCTATCAGCTCGCGAGCATGGCAAAGCTGTTTCGCGGGCCCGAGTTCATGTGCCAGATCATTAACGACGCCATTCCGCAGAATGTCCCGTGCTCGCCCACGACCGACCACAGCCACCGTCACGCGCCGCAAGCCGAAGCGAGGTCGGCGCCCATCCCGCTCGACTTTGATCCAAATGTCATGGTGGCGATCCTCGAAGACGAGGCCGTCGAACGCAGGTACGCCCACGAAAACGGGCTCATGACCACCTGGGGCAGTTTCTCGTGGATCGTCAGCCCGAAACGCAGTGCTACCGGCAACGCCATGCTGTTCGGGGCGCCGATGGTGCATTTCCAGACGCCCTCCTGGTGCGCGATGGTCCATCTCAATGCCCCCGGATTCAACGTGGCGGGCATGGCCTGCCACGGCGCCCCCGGCATCCTCATCGGCCACAACGAGCGCGTGGCCTGGGCAACGACCTCCAGCCTCCTCAATGCCACGGATTTCTTTGAAGAAACCCTCCACCCCGAAGACCAGTACCAGTATTGGCATGACGGGGCCTGGCGCGCCATGGAAGTCATCGAGTGGCCCATCCAGGTGCTCGGGGACGACGGCGTGCTCCGCGAAGAACCCCATACCGTCTATCGCACCCTCCATGGGCCGGTGGTGCAATGGGATCTGGCCACCCACAAGGCGTACACCCGCGCCACGCCCTTCCGCCACCTCGAACTCGAGTCGATGATGGCGTTTGTCGACATCAATAGGGCGACGAACCTCGAAGATATCGAGAACGCCGTGCGCCAGGTTGCCACCACCCATAATTTCTTCGCCGCGGATGTCGACGGGAACATCGGCTACTGGGTGAGCGGGCGGTTTCCGATCCGCGCGACCGGCTACGACGACCGGCTGCCCACCCCCGGCACGGGCGAATACGATTGGCGCGGATTCTGCAACGCCACCGACGAGGTCGCCTGCATCAATCCTCCCGAGGGCTGGTTCGCGAACTGGAACAACAAGCCCAGCGTCAAGACCCCCGGCTGGTTCCCCGAAGGCACGTGGGGCGTCAAGATCTTCGAGGCCCTCGAGGCCAACGAAGAGGTCGATTGGGAAGAATTCCTGGCGATCATCCAGGCCAACGGCGAGAACAATTTCCTGGCCACCTATTTCAAACCCTTCCTGGTCGAAACCCTCCGCAGCCGCCCGGATCTGTCGCCCGAATACCGCGACGCCCTGGAACTGCTCGAGCAATGGCCCGACAAAGACGTGATGGGGTCGGCGGGCGCCCTGCTCTTCAACGAATGGATGGCCGAAGTCATCGTGCAACTGTTCGCGCCGGATTTCGGCCTTCTCGTAAGCCGCGATATGGGCCTCGACAACCTGCGCCTCTTCGCCACGCTGGCCTTCCGCGTGTTGATGCCCGAACGCCGCTGCTATGACCTCCAGGGTGAATACCTCCACGGGCGCGACCCCCACGAAGTCGCCTACCAGGCGTTCGTACTGACCTATGACCGGCTTGTCGAAGAGCACGGGGCCGACATCCGGCAGTGGGCGTACGACCGCGGCGTCTGGAAATTCGGCAGCGCGCAGGACCGGCCTGACGGCGAGGAACTGCCCGGTGACGAGGCGTTGACCGTCCCCCAGCGGAACGTGGGCACCTACTGGATGGCCGTCGAGTTGGGCAACCCGATCAAGGCGTTTGACGTGCTCGCGCCGGGACAATGCGGCCATCCCGATTCGCCGCACCTGGTGGATCAGGTGGCCCTGTTCCGCGAGTTCAAGATGAAGCCCATGAGGTTCTACCGGGAGGACCTGCCGCCCAATCCGCGGTAACCGTCTGTCGTCGAATTACAGCAGTTGCCCGGCGTTTTCAGCGACCTTACGGAACGCCGCGGCTTGTTCGTCGATGATGGCCGTGTCGCAGCGCTTGAACCAGGGAATCGAAAAGCAAAGGTTGTAGCTGTTCAGCGCGACCGGCAGCGACTCAGGAGCCTGCCGGACATCCCGGTCCGAGTTCGCGATGCGGGTAGGTTTGCCGTGCCCGTAGATGTCGCACCCGTTCAGCACGGGGTGGATATGCATGGGTTTGTTCGCCCCCGGCGAGGTGTCGGCGCCCTCGGCGCGCACCGCTTCACAAAACCGCTCGATGGCGAGTCCGCCCAGAGCCTCCGCGCGGTACAGTCCCTTGGCCGCATACCACCCGCCCATCGTGGAGCCGCTGTCTTTGGGCGGACGGTGGGCCTGGATGCCCGGCACGCCCTCGAGCCGGTCCCAGAAGTAGTTCATGGCCCTCTGAATTTCGGCAACGCGCGCGTCGTACTGGCGCAACTGTGACCGTCCCAGGGCGCTGGCGAGCTGGTTGGCGCGGAATTTCACGCCGCCCAGAGGGTAGCCTGCGAACGGCGTCAGGCGCGGGTCGGTCAGGTCGTCGTGGCGCTCGTAGTGACCGTAGGCGATGGCGCGCTCGTACAGGTACTGATCGCGGGTGGCCAGCATGCCCAGTTCGCTCGCGGCGAACGATTTGGCCGACATGCACGACATCGCCGCCACATGGCCGAACGTGCCGACTTTGCGCCCCTTGTAGAGGGTTCCATGGGCGTGCGATACATCTTCGATTACCTTCAGGTTGTGTTTTTCCGCGATGGGCAGGATGGCGTCCATGTCGCAGGGATAGCCCGCGTAATGCACGGCCATGATGGCCCTGGTCCGGGGCGAAATCCACCGTTCGATGCCGGCGGGGTCGATGCACAGGGTGTCGGGATGGATGTCGACGAATACCGGCGTGGCGCCCAGCGCATACGTCTGCAGCGATGAGGCCCAGTACGTCATGCTCGGACACAGCAACTCGTCGCCCACGCCGAGTTCACACGCAAACATGGCCGCCTGAAGCGCCGCCGTGCCGTTGCAGTGCGCGAGGCAGTGCGGCATGCCCAGCCAGGCGCCGAACTCCTGCTCAAACCGCTTCGTGATGTCCGTGCCGGACATGTTGCCCGAGCGCAGCACCTCCAGCACGGCCTCCTCATCCTCCCGGGTAATGAGCGGCCACGCGATCAGCGCCTGTGGGTCGGTTGGGGCGGCTTTGGGACCTCCGAACACGGCGAGTTTCTCCGGCATGATGCAATCCCTCCCTGCGGATGCGGCCGATTACGCTGCCCCCCTGCAACGAACTGGCACTGCACGGCCGCGCCGAAGCTCAAAGCGTAGCACACGCGTCCCGGCAAACCAAAAGAGGGTTCCCTTCAGAATCGCCGGGTACGGACGACACAAACGCGCTTGACGCTGACCGGATGGACAGGATGGACGGGATGGACGACTCTGTCCCAACGACTTTGCTCGTGTCGAGACCTCGGGTGAAGCCCACGAACCTGCCGTCGCCCCTTCTCCGAACGACACCGCAGGTGTCGAATTTGAATAGCCGCGGGCGCAGCCTGTGAACCCGGCGTCGTCGCTTTTTCTGAGCGACACCGTTGTCGAGTTTGTAGGGGCAGGCCCCTGTGCCTGCCCTGTCCGGAGGGCAACCACGGGGGGTGCCCCTACTGACTCGGGAATCTGTCCTCCTTCGGTGCAGCACCACGCGGGGCGTCACGCGAGCCCGCGGGTGAAACCCACGAACCTGCCCTTGTCCCTTCTCCGAACGACACCGCAGGTGTCGAATTTGTGTAGCCACGGGTGAAACCCGTGGACCGGCGCCCCCCCTCATGCCAACCCCCGAACGGGGGTTGAACAGACCCGTCGCCTTTGCTCGACCCCTTCACAATCGTTCAGGCAGGCGCGTCCATATCGTCCATGGGGTCCATAGGGTCCACCACGCCAGCGCCGATTGCCTTCCTCGATAATCTGGCTTTTTGCGGTGTGGGACCGCGTGGACCGGGCGTGCGCGGGGGTCAGTTGCTGGCCATCGCCTTCGGCTGTCCGTTGCGGACGAAGCCAATCACATCGAGCAGGGCGCCCACTTCGGGTTCGCACCCCAGGCAGTCAAAAAACTGCACGCAGCCGGCGCACACCCGGGGCCGCTCGATCAGAAGGGCATACTCCTGCTTCACGTGGCAGGTGGAAAAGAGACAGCCGCCGTCGGTGGCATGCAGAAAATCGTCGGGTTGAAGCAGGGGATTCAAGGCCAGCGCCCGGTATTGAAGCAGGCCCAGCGCGCCGCAGAGCAGAAAATACGCCGTGCGGTCGATGCCGGCGTACCGCGCGATGCCCTCGCTCTGCCAGGCGGATACCGCGACCCCGGTGTCGCGAAGCGAGAAGAGGGCGGGCTCTTCATCGCGCGTGATATGCATGGTGAGGGAGCGCAGGCCGCGCGAGAGACAGAAATCGTACCGGGTCTGCGCACGCGCGCCCAGCTCCGGAATCCATCGGACCTCCGGCTCCCCGCCGAGCACGCAGACGGACAACGGCGTCCTGCTCAGGTTTGCGGCGCTGCCTTTGACTATCGATTCAGCATCCATTCCCTTCACGCTTCCCGCAGCTCGCTTCCACTAGTTCTCCACACTCTAAGCACTATTGAACATTTTCTTTGTTTAATGGACAATCAGGCTTCGGCGGCACTTTCTGTAGGGACTCGTCCTAAAGGTTTGTAGGGGTTATGCTGACGGGGGATTCGCGCAGGTAGCTGGGTACAAAAGGGTGGGCAATGTGGCCGTAGGAATCTGCCAGCGCTAGGTCAGAGACTTCTTAATGGCCCATTCGACGCTGGTTTGCACAAGTTCCGCGCCCGATTCCAGGCGCAGTTTTTCTTTGATGCGCGCCCGGTAGGTCTCGATGGTCTTGATGCTGATGTTCAGGCGTTCGCCGATCTGCCGCGTGGAGATCCCCTGGCCGATGAGTTCGAAAACTTCCAGCTCCCGGTCGGTCAGGAACTCCACCGGGCTGGCTTCAAAGCGGGCCTGGTTCTGGGCGAAGTTCATGAGGATGCGTTCATTGACCTGGTCGCTGACGTAGATCCCGCCTTGCAGCACGCGGCGGATCGCCGTGACGATGACTTCGTCGGCCTCCTGCTTCATAACGTAGCCCCGCGCCCCGGCGCGCAGCACGCGCTCGGCGTAGATCTGTTCGTCGTGCATTGACACCACCAGGGCCCGGGTTTCCGGGGCCAGGCTCGGCAGCCGTTTCAGCAGTTCGAGGCCGTTCGCATTCTTCAAGACGATGTCGACGATGACCAAATCGGGGCGGCACGCTTCCAGGGCAGCTATCGCTTCCGAGATATCCTCGGCTTCCGCGCACACGGTGATGTCCGGTTCCTGATTGATCAACTGGGCGAACCCGCGCCGGACAATCGGATGATCGTCCACCACAAGGACCCGGTACTGTCTGGCAGTTTCATTCATTGTTGGCTGGCCTCATCTGGCTCGGTTCTTGTCTGGGCGGTGCGGAACAGGCAGGAAACTTCCGTCCCGCCGCTGAACCGCCGTTTTACCACGAAGGTGCCGTTGGCTATTTTGGCGCGGTGTTCCATCAGGCGCAGTCCCATGCCGCCGCCCGGCGCAGGGGGCTGCGCGATGCCTTTGCCATTGTCCTCGATTTGTAGCAGTTTTCCCACGCCGGTTTCCATCAGCATGATGCGAATCTGGGTCGCTTCGGCGTGTTTGATGGCATTGGTGACCGCTTCCTGTGCGATGCGAAACAGGTGTTCGGCCTGGTCGGGGCTGGATATCAGCACGTCCTCGTCACTCTCAAACTCGCATTCGATACCGGTCATCTGCTCCGTATGCCTGGCCAGTTTCCGCAGGGCGTTCGCCAATCCGTCCGCTTCCAGTTCGACCGGGCAGGCGCCGCGTGCCAGGGCGCGGGTGTGGGCGATCGATTCCTTGATCAGATCGGCGATCTCGGCGGCCGCAGCCGCCTCCGGCAGATCCTTTCCGGCCAGGGTCTTTGCCAGGCCCCGGCTCAGGCAGAGGATACCCGCCAGATGCTGCCCCAGTCCGTCGTGCAGGTCCAGGCCGATCCGCCGTTGTTCCCGGGAACTGATCTCCAGGATTTCCTTCTCGAGGATTTTGCGCGCGGTCACGTCTTCGGCGAATCCGGCGAAACGGAACGCTTCGCCGCGGCTGTTCCGGATCGGGAAGCCCTTGTGCACCAGCCAGCGTGTGGAACCGTCCGGCTGGATCACGCGAAACTCAGTAACCCCTCCCTGGAACTCATCCGTCAGCGTCTTGGCCACGCGTTCCCGGTCATCGGGATGGACCGCGGCCAGAAAACAGAGCGGGTCCGAATAGATCCGGTCTATGCCCATCTTCCATAGTTCGGCGAACGCGGGGCTCACATACAGGGCCCGGCTGAAGTCCGCGGAAGCAAGCCAGAACATGGCATGGCTGCTGCCCACCAGTTGGCGGAAACGCTCCTCGCTCTCGCGCAGGGCTTCCTCCGCCTGTTTGCGGCTGATGGCGCCCGCGAAGACTTCCGCGAGGATGAGGATCAGCGCGGATACGGCCTCATCCCAATCATGGCCCTCGCCCAGGGTCTCGAAGGAGACGTACCCCACGAGGTCTCCCCGGCTCATCATGGGGGCGATCAGCAGGGAACGCTGGGGGCCGATCCCGAGAAACGCCCGCTCCTCCTGGGCGTCCACCGGGAGATCGTGAAGCCGCGAAAACCGAATGCACTCCCGGCTGCGGAGCTGGCGCATGATCCAGGGAAAACACTCCAGCGATTGCTGCAGCATGTCCGTCAGCGAGGGCACGGGGCCGGTCAGGCCCCAGTCACTCCGGCCCTGCAACCGCTTGAGATCCGCGTTGAGCAGGCCGATGGTGATATGGTCCACCCCGATGGTCTCGCCGACCTGGCGGATGGCTTCGCCGATGGCGTCCTCCACTTGGTCCGGATGCAGATTGATGAACCGCGTGGCGATGCCGGTGAGCAGCTTTTCCACGCGCAGGTGCTGTTGAAGGCGCTGTTCCGCGATTCGGCGGCGGCTGATGTCGCGGGCGATGCCGACGAACCCGGCGGGGCGGCCCTCGTGGTCCAGCACGACGTTGGTATTCGTCTCCACAGGCAGGATGCCGCCCGATTTCGTGACGCAGTCGTATTCGATGGCGTACTTGCTGCCCTGGGCGATCAAGCCGGCTATCCCGTTCACGGCGCGCTCGCGGTCGTAGGGGGCAATGAGGTCAAGAATGGACTCGCGTGCTGCGCACAATTCTTCGGTGCTGTCGAAACCCAGCCGTTCCGCCGCAAAGGCGTTGGTCAGAAGGATCTTGCCTGTGAGATCCAGAAAAATGATGGCGTCCGGCGCGGTCTCGACGAGGTCATAATAGCTCACCGTCGAGCTGTCCAGCGTATCGGAAAGCCGCTTGCCCTCCGGCGCCATCTGCATGCGCAGGATCAGGTACGTCTCGGTTCGCCGCTCGTGCCGCGCGAAAAACAGCCGCATCATGCCCGAAAAACCGGTGCCGTCGCAGCGCATGTGTCGCGTGTGGGCGGTCAAGGCCCCCTGCTCGCGCGCCAGCGCAATGCAGTGAGACCAATCCCCCGGCTCGGGAAGGACGAAATCCGAGATGTTCCGGCCACACACCACGTCCGCCGCATACCCGTGCATCTCCGCGAACGGCCGGTTGGCGAATTGAATGACGCCCTCCTCCGACACCAGGCACAGGCCCTCGCTGGCGCAATCGGCGGCCTGCGAAAGCATGGCGGCCTGGGCCTCGTGCGTTCGTGCCGCAATGAGCGCCCGTTCGAACTCGGCCAGCCCGCCCTGGACCTCGGGCGGGATGTTCCCGAACGCCGTGGCGCTATGGACAGAGTCAGGCATCGGTGGTTTCCTACTCGCCTCGACAGGACGTCGCGATTCGACGGCGCCGACCGCTCGTGTCCCAGTATACGCCATCATTCATGCCATCTAACTATAGAAGAGCCCCCCCGGAAAGGCAAATCCCCCTCCGCGGAGGTTCGCGTTCCGCGGGGAATTCCCGCCGGGGGCGGCGCAGGAGGCGCCCGGGCGGGGGCGGGCACGGGGGCGGGCGTTATATTGACGTTTATGCAGCCACATGGCATCATGGACAAAACGCAGTCCATCCGGACGGTGCGCAAATATGGAGGGGGCCATATTTTCCCCACAACGTGAGGGTCTGCTGCCGTGTTACACCTGATGCGAATCGCTGGGATCGCTCTCCTGCTTAGCTTCTCGCTGCTGCTTCTCGGATGCCCGGGGGCCCCCAACGTCGGTGACGGCGAGACGGTGGCCCTCATCGTAGCGCCGAGCACCCTGGAATTCGGAGCGACAACCACCGAAATGAGTTTCCAGGTGACGAGAAACTATGGCGGCGGTTCGGCAGCGCTCTTCCGCGCCATCGCCACGGAATCCTGGATCGCGGTGAGCCCGGCCAGCGGCGCCACCTCCGGACCCCAGGATCCTGTCGCCGTGACCGTCACCGTGGACCGCTCCCTTCTCGCCGCGGGCACCAACAGCGGCGTCGTGCGGATCGTTTCCGAAGGCGCCAGCGACAAGTTCGTCCGGGTCAATGCGTTCAAGCGTCTCGCAGCCAACTTTACCGCCAACGAACTGCAACCGTTCGAAGGCGATACCGTGGTTTTTCAGGATCTTTCCCGGATCGCCGGCGAGGGGACTGTCACGGCATGGGCGTGGAATTTCGGCGACGGGGCGACCAGCCCCGACCCCGCCCCTTCGCATGCCTATACCTCCGTGGGCTCTTTCGACGTGACGCTTACCGTGCAGGCCGGGGAGGAGACGGCGACCCTGACCAAGCGCAACTTCATCACCGTGCGGCCGCGCGTCGCCCCGGTCGCCGACTTCACGGCGCTCGAGACGGTCGTTTTGGCCGGTTCGACGGTCACCTTCATCGATTTGTCGGATCCCGGAACCGCGGACATCAGCTCCTGGAACTGGGCGTTCGGAGACGGCGGCACCGCGACCGGTTCGGCCCCAACCCATGTCTATGCTTCGCCGGGGTCGTATACCGTGACGTTGACGGTGGCCTCTTCCCACGGCCAGGACGACGAGATCAAGCACAACTACGTTACGGTGGAGGCCGTGCCGCCCGACGCCAGCTTCACCTGCTCCGACCTCCAGCCCCTTATGGAAACGGAAGTGACGTTTACCGATACGTCCGAGCCCGGGCATGCGGCGATTGCCTCATGGTTCTGGGAGTTCGGCGATGGCGCCACCAGTACCGATCAGCACCCCACCCATGTCTATCAGGCCGCGGGGCCGATGACCGTGTCCTTGACGGTGACCGACGAGGAGGGAACCTCGGACACCGAGACGCGGACCGCCTATTTGACCGTGCGCGGCAATCCGCCCCAGGCCCGCTTTGAAGCCAGCCCCCCCTGGGGCGTCACCGTCGATGAATTTCAGTTCAACAACACCTCCGATCAAGGCACGGGAAATGTCACGTACCGCTGGCAGTTCGGAGATGGCGCCGAGAGCGCCGAAGTACATCCCAAACACACCTACGTGAATCCCGGAACCTATACCGTGTCGCTTCAGGCCCAGAATCTCTTCGGCAGCGATTTCACGCAGCTCGAGGTACGGGTCCATGAGACGAAGGCGCTTGACCGTTACGTGCGCAAGGAAGACACGGGTATCTCGGTTGTGCCCGTTCTGCAAAGCAGTCAACCGGTCTCTGGCGGACGCTGGGATGTGCTGTCCCTGGTGTCGCAGCGGTGGCGCAACGATACCGAGGTGAGCCCGGAGGTCTGGCAACACTGGCTGGCCCTGGCCATACCCGATGAAGTCACCAACGACACCGCGCTCCTGTTCATCTCGGGGGGCAGCACTTCGCAATCGGCGCCGGAACCCGAGCCGGAACTCATCGATTTCGCGGTGCAGTCGGGTTCGATCGTCGCCCTCCTGCGCATGGTCCCCAACCAGCCCACCATCTTCCTCGATGAAGGCGCGCCCCGTTCGGAGGACGAGCTCATCGCGTATACCTTCGATAAGTACATGAACAGCGTTACGATGGGCCTACCCGATGAAGAATGGCCCGCGCTGCTTCCCATGACCAAGAGCGCCGTTCGCGCCATGGACGCCGTCCAGACCTACGCCGGCGCCCTGGCCAGCCCCGTCACGGTGAAGGATTTTGTCGTGACCGGCGCCTCGAAACGCGGCTGGACCACGTGGCTCACGGCCGCGACGGATCCGCGGGTCGTGGCCATCGCGCCCATGGTCATCGATATGCTCAACCTGGCGGCCCAGATGGACTGGCACTACTCCGTCCTGTGCGGGTATTCCGAGCAGCTTCAGGATTATCTGGACCTGGGCGTGATTGCGCGTCTGCACACGCCCGAAGGGGCCGCTCTGCTCTCGATGGTGGATCCGTACACGTACCTGCCGCGGCTGAACATCCCGAAGTACGGCCTGAATGGCACCTCCGATGATTTCTTCGTGCCCGATTCGGCCCAGTTCTACTACCACGACGCCGTGGAGACCGGCTCCATGCATCTGCGGTATTTCCCCAACGGCAACCACGACCTGCTCGACAGCCGCGAAGCCACCGTGCGCGGCATCTTGCCGTTCTACAACGCGGTTGTGCACGATGAAGCGCTCCCCGGCGTGGAATGGAGCATCCTGGATTCACCCAACTCCGCCACGCTCGATGTGGTACTGGATACCGTGCCGCTGTCCGCCCAGTTGTGGACCGGCACGCTGGACGGAGGCTCGGGCGTCCGCGACTTCCGCTCGGGCACGGTGGGGAATGACGTGTGGCAGTCCACGCCGGTCATGCCCGCTGATGCCGGGGGCAAGTATTACTCGGTAGCCGTGCCCGCGCCGGCGACGGGGTGGACCGGCTACTTCATGGCCTTCGAGTTCCCCAGCGGTACGCCCGATGAGCCGCACATCTTCACCACCGAAGTCCGGTGCGTGCCCACGTTGACGCCCTGCTTCGCGTTTCCCGGCGGTTCCGGCACGCTGGAAACCGTGGGGGAGGGAACCGACCAGATCAGCGTGGTCCGCTTAAGCGGCAACCGCTATCAGATGGGGTTCTGGTACGGCTATCTGCTCGCGGATCAGATCGACGCCGTCTGGTCGTCATTCTCGGCCGCCATCGGGTCGGAGATCCCCGAAGGTGCGCTTGAGGTAGCCGTGAGCCAGCTCTGGAAGGCGGAATACTTCGACGTTTCCGCATGGCAAAGCGAATTCGAAGGCATTGCGCGGGGCTGCCAGGCGGCGGGATATCCCGCCATCACCGTGGACGTCCTCAAGAAGATACTCGTCATCCCCGACCTGTCGGAATACAACTGTTCGCTGTTCGCGGCCTGGGGCGAGGCCACGGCCGGCGGCGAGATGTTCCAGCTCCGCAACCTCGATTGGACCATGGACTTGGGCGTTCAGGACTACCCCGTCGTGGCCATTTACGACCCCGACGACGGCATGAAGCATGCCGTCATCGGATTCGCCGGGCTGGTCGGCATTGCCGGCGGTGGAATGAACGAGCGGGGTATCGCGGTTAGTGAGATCATGGGGTACTTCTGCGACGAGGAGTATCTCGAGGGGATACCGTTCCCCGTACTCCTCCGCGATGTGCTCTATCATGACAGCACGTTGACAGAGGCCCTGACGCGCATGCAAAATGCCACCAGGACAAATCAGTACCATTACTGCGTAGGCGATCCGAATGCCGCAGACCCGAAAGCCCGGCTGCTGTTCACAAGCCGGGACCGGTTCGATATGTGGGTGGATAATGAATCCGTTACGGGGCAGCATCCCTGCCATCCGGACGTCAATCCGTTCCACACCCCGCTGAACGATGCCATCTATTGGAAAAATCACAACGGGCGCGACAACGAGATCCTGTACAACAGATTGCTGGCGTGCTATGGCACGCTGGATGCCGCGGGCGCCATGGAAGTGGCGAGAGCGGCGGGCGTGAACAGCACCGTGCTTAGCATCGTGTACCACAACACGGGCCGCGATTTCTGGGTCGCCTACGCCAACGGGTTGGATCCGGCTCAGAATCAGGATTACGTTCACGTTGAACTCAGTCCGAGTCCGTGAGCCGGGTCTCACGGAGGCTGCCAGTGAGTTTTCTCGAAGAACTGGGCGCGTGGCCGCGCGCCCGTATTGAAGCGCTAATCGAACGGGCGCGTCCCGAGGATGTCGCGGCCGCAATTGCGCGCGAACAACGCACGCCCGAAGACCTGTGCGCGATGCTCTCGCCGCATGCCCAGGCCTGTCTCGAGCCAATGGCCGCCGAGGCCCGCCGACTGACCCGCTGGCACTTCGGACGGACCATCGGGATGTACGCTCCCATCTACATCTCGAACGTGTGCGGCGCCGATTGCGTCTACTGCGGCTATGCGGTCCGTTCGGGCAACCGGGAGCGGCGTCTCAACCTCAGTGCCGCCGAGATTCGCGCCGAATGCGCGGCCCTCGCCGCGGAAGGCTACCAAAACGTGCTCCTGCTCACGGGCGAGGCCCGCCGCGCGGCGCCCGTCTCCTATATCGCCGAGGCCGTCGCGATCGCGCGCGAGTTTTTCCCGTCCGTGAGCGTCGAGGTGTATTCCCTCGATGAGGACGAGTACCGGCTGCTGTGCCAGCGGGGTCTCGAAGGCGTCACCCTCTACATGGAGACCTACGACCCGACGGTCTATCAGGCCGTGCACCTGAAGGGCCAGAAGACCGACTACCGCTACCGGCTGGACGCGATCGAGCGGGCGGGCCGGGCCGGCGCGCGCCGTCTGAGCATCGGCGCGCTGCTCGGGCTCACCGACTGGCGTATCGACGGGTTCTGGACCGCCCTGCACGGCCGGTACCTCCAGCGCGCATGCTGGCAGAGCGCCGTGTCGGTGTCCTTCCCGCGGCTGCTCCACACGCCGGCGCGGTTTTCAATCCCCCACCTCGTCACGGACGCGGAACTGGTCCAGCTCATGCTGGCCGTCCGCCTCTTCCTGCCCGAGGCCGGCTTTAACCTCTCGACGCGCGAGCGCGCCGAATTCCGCGACCATCTGATCCCCCTCGGCGTGACGATGATGAGCGCGGGTTCCTCGACCCGCCCCGGCGGCTACGCCACGCACGTCGATGAAACGCTCGAGCAGTTCGCCATCGAAGACCGGCGGCCTCCCGCGAAGGTCGTCGAAGCCATTCGCGCACAAGGGTACGAACCGGTCTGGAAAGACTTCGATTATGCCTTTGACGAAACTTCGAGCCGATAGCCCCGCCCGAACGCCGGCGCGGGCAATGCTCGTGAAGGCCTGGAGATTCGAGCCATGCGAATCACGCTGAACGGCGAGGACCACGAGGTCGCGCCGGGGACGACCGTGCACAAACTGATTCTCGATGCCGGACGCAAACCGGCCGCGACCGTCGTCGAACGCAATGGCGGTATCGTCGGCCGCGAGGCCTACACCTCGGTGCGGCTGGACGAAGGCGACACCGTCGAGCTGGTGCAGTTTGTCGGAGGCGGATGATGCTTCTCGACGAACGCATGCGCCGGTTTGCCGACGCGGACCTCTACGTGGTGATCACCGAAGCGTTCTGCAACGGCCGGCCAGCCCTGACCGTGCTCGACGCGGTCCTCGAGGCGGGGGTGCGGCTCGTGCAGCTTCGCGAAAAAGACTGTGCCGATCACGAATTGCACGCGCGCGCCCTGGCGTTTCGCGAACGAACCCGGGCGCACGGGGCGCTCCTCATCATTGATGACCGCGTGGATGTGGCGTTGGCGGCGGGCGCCGACGGCGTCCATCTGGGCGAACACGACCTGCCGGTCGAGGCCGCGCGCCGCATCGCTCCGGACCTCATCCTGGGCGCCTCGTCGCACAATCTCCCGGAAGCCCTGGCCGCGCAGGACGCGGGCGCGAGCTACGTGAATATCGGGCCGATATTCGCCACCCAGACCAAGCGCGTGCCCAGCGGGGCGCTCGGGCCCGGGGCGATTGATGAAATCGCCCCGCGCCTGCGAATTCCCTTCACGACCATGGGCGGGATCAAAGCGCACAACATCGGGGAACTGCTCCGGCGGGGCGCACGCCATATCGCCGTGGTTACGGCGGTCACGGCCGCCCCGGACGTGTGCGCCGCGGCGCGTGAACTGCGCGCCCTGTTCCGCGCTCAGCCGAAGCCCTGACTCGCAGGATGCGCCCTAGGCGCCGGCGTTCAGCGCTTCCGCGATCTTGGCGCGCAATTCCGCCGGCGTGTACGGCTTCTGAAGAAAACCCGCCAGGCCCAGTCCGTGAAACCGGCGGGCCACCTCGTGTTCGTCGTAACCGCTTGTCAGAACCACGCGGGCATCCGGCCGGATCGCGCGGATCCGGTGAAAGGTCTCTTCGCCGTCGAGATGGGGCATCGTGAGATCCAGCAGCACCACATCGATGGCGCGCGGGGTCTTCTGGTATTGCTGAAGCCCCTCACAGCCGTCCGAAGCCACGATAACCCGGTAGCCGCTGCGCTCGAGCATTTCCTGCGCCACAAGACGCGCGGCCTCTTCGTCGTCAATTACAAGCACCGTGGACCTCGGTTTGCCCGGTGCGGCGGTCGCGCCCGTGCGCGGCAGGCCCGGACGCACGGCGTGTCCGCACGGGAACAGCGCCCGCACGGTCGTCCCCTGGCCCGGTTTCGAGTCAACCTTGACCGCTCCCCGGTGGCCGTGAATGATTCCCAGGGCCGCGGCCATCCCCAGACCGCGGCCGGTGAATTTGGTCGTGAAAAACGGATCGAACAGCATGGCCAGGGTCTCTTCGGCCATCCCGTAGCCCGTATCAGAGATCTCGAAATAGACATAGTCGCCCTCGGTGTGCTCTTCGTCGAGGTACGTGGAACCCAGGTAGGCGGTACTGCAGTACATCGTGCCGGTGCGCAGGATGATGGTCCCCGGCCGGTCCTCGAGGGCCTCGGAGGCGTTCATGGCGAGGTTCATTACGAGCTGGCGCAATTGGGAGGTGTCGCCTTCCATATACGGGAGATTCGGGGCAAGGTCGAAAACGATCTCGGCCTTCTTCGACACGGCGGAACTCAGGAGCGGCTGCATGTCCTGCAGCACGATATTGAGATTCAGGGTCTCGATCACAAAACGGCCCTTTCCCGAATAGGCCAGCATCTGCCGGATGAGTTCGGCGGCGCGGCGGGCGGTCTTTTCGATCTGGGCGACGTTCTTCCGGATGCGCGTGTCTTCCGGCAGTTCTTCCAGCACGATATTGGCATTGCCCAGGATGCCCATCAGCAGATTGTTGAAATCGTGGGCGATTCCTCCAGCCATGACGGCCAGGCTCTCCCGTTTCTGGGTCTGCTGAATCTGCGCCTCGAGTTGTCGCCGGTCGATCACGCTCTTTTTCTGCCGGGTAGTATCGACACCGATGGTCATCGCGCCGGCCGGGACGCCGTCCGCGCCGAGGATGGGCTTGCTGAAACACGCCAGGGTGCGGGTGCGGCCCGATTTGGTGCGGATCTCGAATTGCAGGTTCGCAGCGCCTTCGCCGCGCGCGGCCTTGAGCAGCGCCGACCGGGCGCGTTCCCTGTCCGCCGGTTCGGCATACAACACGTCAAGAAGGCTGTTGCTTCCGAGCACCTCTTCCCGGGGATATTCCGTGATCCGCTCCGCACCCTGGTTCCAGGCAAGAAACCGGCCGTCAAGGTCCTGCTCGCTCACGAGGACGTTGCCGCTTTCGAGGAGCGCGTCGCGCCATTGGCCCAGTTCTTGAACCGCCTTTTCCGCGTGTTTCTGGTCCGTGACGTCGCGGTTGGACGCGCGCCGGCCGGCCCAGTGGCCGTCCTTGTCGTAGACCGGCTGGCTCACGTGAGCCAGCCAATGCTCCTGGCCGTTCGCGTCAATGATCCGGAAATCGAGAAACGCCGCGTCATTCGCATCCGGCCGGCCGAACACGAGCCCCCGCGCCCGGTCGCGCTCGTCCGGATGCACAATTTCCTCAAGGAGGGATGGGCGGTCATAGAACGCCTGCCTGCAATAGCCCGTAATGCGCTCGCAGGACGGCGACACGTACACGAGGGAACCATCAGGCCCGATCCAGTACTCCCAGTCATAGACGAAATCCGCCAGGGTGCGGACGCGGTGCTCGCATTCGTGCGTGGCCGTCTCCGGATGCACGTAGCCCGACATATCGGTCATCACGCTGGCAAACCCGCACAACGCCCCCTGGTTGTCCCGAACCGGTGTGGTCGTGACCAGATAGTTCCGGGTTTCGCCCCGCTCCCCCGGAAGCTGCACGTGCTGGTGGACGGGCGGCACCTCCGCGCCGGGCGCCTCGGGCAGGACATGGTGAAGGAAGCGAAACCTCTCCGCCGGGTGCGTCCCCGACAGTTCCCCCGGCAGCTTCCCCAAAACGCTTCCCCGGGGCAGCCCCAGAATTTGCTCGGCGAAGTACCAGTTGCATTCAACAATGCGGCCGTCGAGGTCCTGCCGGATCAGAGCGCACGGGACAACGTCGGGGAGGCCAAAACCGTCTCTGCCGCTATCAGGGTGCGCGCCGTCATCATCTGCGGTCTGACTCATGCAACTACTCCGAAACTCCTGGATTCGCGGGCCGGGCAGCCGCCCCGAGGCATCCTGCTGCTCCTGGCGCGACAGCTTCGCTCTCCCGTGAGGCCGGAAGAGCACGGTCGTGTCACTCGGTTTCCGTCACTCGCATAAAGGGTCGTCACCCCCGCCCCCGGAATGCGCAAGCCGCACATCCTGCCCATCATTGTAGCAGAACCGCCGCTTCCAGGCAGTCCCCGCTCGAACGCGGGGGCCTCTGAGGGAGGCATTCGGCGGCGCCGTGGTGGACACGGTGGACACGGTGGACATGGTGGACATGGTGGACGCCCCGGCCCTTAACGACTCGGCAAAAGTCAACGCTGCGGGCGAAGCCCCTTAACCGGGCGCGTCCCCTTTTCCGAACGACACCGAAGGTGTCGAATTTGAGCCGCGGGTGAAACCCGTGGATCGGCATCATCTCCGCATCCCAGCCCCCGAAAGGGGGTTGAACAGCCCCGGCGCCTTTGTTCGAATCCTTCGCACTCGTTCAGGCAGGGACGTCCACCCTGTCCACCGGGTCCACCAGGTCCACCAGGTCCACCGGGACGGCCCCGCCTGTACCGGCCCGGCGGCATCCCGCTTACACGACCTCCGCCAGGGCGTTTCGGAACACGAACTCGCCGTTTCTGGCTTCCGCCACCACGTGGTCGCCCTCCTTAACGCGTCCTTGCAGGATCTCGAGCGCCAGCGGATCCAGGATCATGCGTTGGATGATGCGTTTCAGCGGACGCGCGCCGTAGGCCGGATCGTATCCGCGTTCGGCGAGCAGGTCGCGCGCCTCCGGCGAAAGCTCCAGCGTGATCCGCATCTCCTGCAGCCGCCTGGCCAGCCGTTTGAGCTGCACGTCCACGATCTTGCGAATGTGCTCCCGGCCCAACGCGTGAAACACGACGATGTCGTCGACCCGGTTGAGAAACTCCGGCCGGAAATACTGCCGCAGCGCGCGCAGCACCTCCTCGGTCTTCTCTTCCTGCGAGCCGCTCGCGCGGTGGAACACCTCGCTGCCGAGGTTGGACGTCATGATCACAATCGTGTTCTTGAAGTCGACCGTGCGGCCCTGGCTGTCGGTGATCCGGCCGTCATCCAGCACCTGCAGCAGCACATTGAAGACTTCGGGATGGGCCTTCTCGATTTCGTCGAACAGGATCACACTGTACGGGCGCCGGCGCACGGCTTCCGTGAGCTGTCCGCCCTCTTCGTGCCCGATGTAGCCGGGCGGTGCGCCAATCAGACGCGACACCGCGTGCTTCTCCATGTACTCGGACATGTCAATGCGCACCATGGCGTGTTCGTCGTCGAACAGCAGGTCCGCCAGCGAACGGGCCAGCTCCGTCTTGCCGACGCCGGTGGGCCCCAGGAAGATGAACGAGCCGATGGGCCGCCCGGGCTCCTTCAAGCCCGCGCGGGCGCGGCGGACCGCGTCCGACACCACGCGCACGCCCTCCTCCTGGCCGATGACCCGTTCGCCCAGCCGCTCTTCCATCTTCAGCAGCCGCTGCATCTCGCCTTCCATCATGCGGGCGATCGGGATGCCGGTCCAGTCGGACACGATCTCGGCCACGTGCTCCTCGTTGACCTCTTCGTTGAGGAAGCTGCCCTCTTTCTGTAATTCCTGGAGCCTCGCGTTTTCGCGTTTGAGATCGTTCTGCAGCTCGGTCAGCGTGCCGTAACGCAACTTGGCCACGGTCTCGAGATCGCCCGCGCGTTCGGCAATTTCCTGCTGGCGTTTGGCTTCCTCGATCTCCTCATTCACCCGGCGAATGGCCTCGATGACCTCCTTTTCGGCCTGCCACTTGCTCTTCTTGGCGCTGATCTCCTCGCGCAGTTCGGCCATTTCCCGTTCGATGGCCTCGCGCCGTTCCCGGCTGGGCTTGTCCTTCTCTTTCTTGAGCGCCAGATGCTCGATCTCGAGCTGGCGCAGACGGCGTTCCTGGACGTCGATCTCGTACGGCATGCTGTCGACCTCGATGCGCAGGCGCGACGTCGCCTCGTCGATCAGGTCGATGGCC
>DDYW01000062.1 GCA_002348185.1 Candidatus Hydrogenedentes bacterium UBA2224
CAGAAAACCGGCCAGGAACTAGAAAAAGGCCAAACACCAGGCCTGGCCTGAAGGGCCAGGAAAACGGATGTCCCAAACATGGGAAGGGCTGAAAGCCCGCGATATGTGCAGCCGGAGGTCCGAATGTGCCGGTCCTTCAGACCGGAAGATGTGTGGGCACGCCGGTACCCAGCCCTGCGGGCTAGGCTGGTATGTTGCCGCGCCTTCGGCGCTCCGAAGGAGATACCATCGTCTCGGATCGCGGGTCTCACCGGGTGAGACTATCGACGGCCGGATCCTTCAACGTCGTGAAAGAGCCTTCGACAGGATTGACAAGATTGACAGGATGAGCCGTTTGGAGGCGGTCACGGGGGCATCGTCCGCCTCGCGCACATTTCCGGAGCGCTTTCGACGTTCCGGAAGCCCCCGGTAGTCTCCAGCCCCACGAGACGGGTGATTCGCGGGATGAACCTGTACCCGATGGCCACGGCACTTAACTCATTTTGTCTCATGTTACCGGGCGAACTTGGGGAGGGGCGGGCGCCCCGGAACCGGGGCGCCCGCGGTGGCAGGGGGCGGGGAGGCGGGAGAGGGTCAGGATTTGAGTTTTCGCACGAGGCGTTCAAGCCAGGCGTCGAGATAGCTGTGTCCGAGTTCGTGGGCGATATCGAGGCCTTCGGCTCGCGCGAGGTCGATGGCGTAGTTCTTGGCGCGCCGGCGGGCCTCCCGCCGTTCCTCGGCGGTGAGTTTGCCGTCTTCGCGCGAGGCCTTGATCTCGCGCACGTAGGTTTCGTAGGTGTTCATGACGCCCGCCTCGAGGGCGAGGAGCGCGCGTTCGCAACGGCGCCGGCGGATGCGGGCGTAGAGTTCGGTGGATTTGAAGAGGGACCAGAGCCCGCCCAGCACGGTGCCGAGCAGCATGAGCCCCTGGTCGGAATGGAGCGCGTCGTTGAGAGTCACGGTAGGCATCCTCCCGGTCACGTTGGCGGCAGCGCGCGATGGCGGTTGTCCGCGTGGACGTGCCCGTCGTTGTAATCGTCGTTTACCCAATCGAAGTGGCGGCGGCACACGGTTCCGAGCGTTTTCTGGGGGACGCGTGCGCGGTTTCGCGCGAGCACGGCCACGATGTCGGCCGCGATGCCGCCGAATTTCGCGAGATGCCGGGAGTTGCGGGCGACGGCGCCGCCCTGGTCGGTCCAGCCGTAGCGGGCGGCGAGCCGGCGGAGGTCGTCCTCGGTACGCACGGCGCTGGTGACGATGATCCACACGGTCTCGCCGGCCATGGTGCAGAGGTCTCGCCGGACCCGTTCGAGGGAATCGAGGAGCGTGGGGTGCACCATGGCCAGTCCGGCGGCGTTTTCGAATTCACGCAGGCGGAAGTGGGCCACGTCCTCGCCGTCGAGGGTGGTGAGCAGCCGGACGTCGTTTCGCCGCTTATACGTAGGTTCGGACATCGCTGATGTATCCATTGAGGCCGTCGTCGGCATTGAAGACGGCCGTCATGCCGGGCCGAAGATGGAGATGGGCAAGCGCAAGGCACGCGGCGCCGGGTTCGGGCGGCGACGGCGCAACGGCCTCGTTCCCCGGGGTGATGGTGACGTCCCAGGTATCGAGCCGGGCCTGGACCAGGTCGATGCGCGGGTGATTCAGCGGCGGGGCAATGCCGCCGAGAACGGCCGATGCCTCGAGGTGAAAGGGGAACCGCTCGATGAACGCGTATCCCGGCGCAACCCGGACGCCCAGGGCGGGCGGGGAAGTGGCCGAGACGACGAGATCGCCGTCGGCGGCGTTTCGGAGGACGCCGTCGCCGCCGCCCCAGGCCAGGCTGACGAGGTTCATGAGGAGTTCGAGGGCGGCCTCGATGCGGTCGTCCCAGTTGTTGAGTTTGGCCGAAGCCACGGGCCGTTCCTGAAAGGCCCAGGACGTTTTGATGAAGCTTTTTCCACGAATGGCCATGGTGTCTCCCGCGGGAGGCCGCGCGTCGCGGGCCTCCGGTCGTCATTCCAGGTGATGGCCCGAATCAAGGCCCACCACCGGGTCATCCAGGCGAAACTGATACAGGGACCGTTGTGATCCCTGGTATTGCGTCATGCGGTAAAGCGGATTCGTCACGGAGCGCAGAGGGGAGGTACATCCGAGCGTTGTGGAGACCGCGCGGCCCGAGAAGCGGTGGGTTACGCGGTTGACGCGCCGCACAAGCCGCCCGGCGAAGCGTCCGCCCCATTCCCCGGCGAGCGGGAAGTCAAGCCGCCGCGGCGGCGCTCCGCGCAATTCGACGAGGTCGCCCACCTGAAACGCGGCATCCCCGTAGTACAGCGTGAGGAGACCAGCGGCTTCGGGGTAGGCGAGGTCATCCAGGACGCCGTTGACGAGGCGATCGGCGTCGTCCTCGTGGGTGATGCCAAAATGCCGGAACGAGCGGGCGCGAAAGCTAAACGCGTCCGCGCTCTCGCCGCGCACGTACGTTTTCTCGACGGGTCCGAGGATTGGATTGCCTTCGAAATAGAGGGCATTGACGATGCCGGCGCCGTCCGACGCGAGAAGGGCGCCGGTGGTGAGCGGGTTGTAGGAGAGCACGTGATCGCAGGCAGCGGCCGCGCGAAAATGCACGGCGCCATCGGGCTCGAGACTCCAGGCGCATCCGCCCGCATAGGCCAGCGCGGTCAACAGGTCATACAGGCCGTGGTCCGCTTCAAACGCGTTCAGGGTGACCGGAACGGGCTCCACGGAATCGCCGCAGGCGCGGGTGTACGAGAAATACTCTTTGAGGCGCATTTCGGGCACGTGGTACCGGCCATCCTTGTAGAGATAGACCTCGGAATGGCCCCGTTCCACCATGGCCGCGTTGAAGCACTCACCGCCGCCATAGACCAGGCCGACATAGCGCCCGTAGGCATCGACACGGTCGTCACAGGCGCCGTCGTAGCCCCGGTGAGGATTCAACTCGATGGCGTGGATGCCTTTGGCGTCGATGAGCTCCTGCAGCGTGCGGCGCGCGGCCTCGGCGGCCAGGGCGTAGCCGCTTGCGGCATAGCGGCCGGCGGACCAGGCGGCGGTTTCGGGATGGCGCGCGATCGCGTGGCTGTTTCTGGTCAGTTCCTCGCAGTCCAGCATCATCAGGCGCAGATCGGGCCAGGGGACGCCGTCGACCCGCAGCCCGGCGATGGTGTCGCCGTCTCTGGCGTAGGCGCGGGAGGCGTCGATGCGAGGTGTTTCGACCCATTGTCCGTCGGCGATCCCGCCAATTTCGAGCTCATTGGCGGGGGTTTTGCGGGCAAGGTACTTGCCATATTCGCGCACGGCGCCGTCAGGATAGGCGGCGTGGGTCACAAGATAATGCACGGGGCCCGAGGCCGCGCTGATGAGGTCTTTGACGATGGTATCGAGCCGTTCATGGCCGTAGCCACGGGTCACGCGCGTGTTCTGACTGGCGGCGCTGCGTTCGGCGCGGACCGCGATGACCTCATGGAAATTGACGTAGCGGTCGAGAATGAGTTTCTTCGTATCGCTCCATTGGGGACCGGCCCAGGTGACCTCGGCCTCGCAGAACAGCGCGCCTTCGAGCCAGACCGCGATGCGGCAGCCGGGGCCGAGTCCCGCGACGGCCTCGGGGAGCAGCCCTTCGATGAGGTCCGGCTGGTCCGGGGCGCTGCGGGTGGCCTCCATCAGGGGCACGGAATCGAAGCGGGCCGTGCGAAGGCCGTGCGCATTGTATACCTCGATCGCGTAGCGCATGGTCACCACCAGCGGTCACGGAACGCGACCGTGGCGGCGGCCTGGTGCGCGCTCGCGGGCTCGTCCGTGTACGTCAGGGTGGTTTCGCCGGGTTCGAGCCGGGGAAAGGCGCCCCGCGTGTAGGGGGTGACGTCCTCGCCGTCCAGCGTAGCCCGCGCCCGGGCTGTGTCGAATTCCAGGATCGAGCCCTCGTTCACGATGCCGTCGTACTCGAGGCAGTGAGCGCCGTCGCTGACGGCGGGCCGGATCAGGATCCCGGCGGCCGTCAGGCGGAGCCGGGGAAGGGCGAAGGCGCTCCCTCCGCTGGCGACGACGAGCACGGCGGGCGACGCGGCGATCGGCCATTCGGCCTCCGTGATCGATTCGGCTTCCTCGAAGGGGTCGCGGGCTTCGAGTTTCAGCGTAAACGCCCCCACGAGACTATCGCGCTGGATCTCGCGCCGGAATGCCGCGCGCCGCACCATCAAGCGCCGGCCCGGGCGAATCGAGAGCGCCGCCGAATAGTCCACGGCGGACGCCGCGTCCAGCACGGCATCGAGCCGGGCTTCGAGCGCCGCGACCGACGTCTCCCGGTGGAGCAGTCCGGCGAGCTCGACAAGCCGCGCGTCGCGCCCGCCGGCCTCCTCGTGCTGTTCCCGCACGGACGTAAGCATCTCATCGAGGACCAGGCCATTGAGCGTGATCGCCATCAGTCGGACCCTCCAAGGACAGGGACGGAATCGGTCACGGCGGCGGGGGCATGGGGCGGATGATCCCGGAGGAACGGCGCGAGCAGGCGCCAGGCCGCGGCGCGCGTGGTGCGGGCCACGGCCGTGAGCGCGCCAAAGCGGTGGCCGCCCTCGACGCGCTGTCCGCCCACGGCGACGTGTTTCTGGTCGTGGGCGTCCTTTGCAGCGAGGGCGCGGTAGACATTTGCCCCGGCGAGCAGGGTCTCGCCGAGCACGAGGGCCTGGGGCCAGGGCGGTTCGGTGCAGGCGGGGCCCAGCCGGCCGAGGAGTTCGGCGTGGGCGTCGTCAATGGCCGCCTCGATCAGAGCGGGCGGAACCGACGCCGTATCCTGGAGCTGAAAGCGCAGCCGGACCAAGGGTTCGGTGGTGAAGCCGGGCATCTTGGAGCCTCCTCATCGGTACGGGAGAGGGGAGCGGCCCGCGGGGGACGGGCCGCTCCCGCCGCGTCAGGACCAGTCGCTCCGGACCACCACACGAGCCTTCTCGTAGATGATGGCGAAGTCGGTGACGACGGTCAGGTACGTGCGGTCCCACTGCTGGTTGATGAGCTTGTCGCTCTCGACGAGCAGGTCCTGCTCGGTGAGCTTCTGCGCCGCATAGCCCGCATCGAGGATGGTCAGACAGCTGGCGGGCTGTCCGGCCATGGGGACGAGGCGGGTTCCGAGCGGCGTGGGCAGGTTGCCGGTCTTGGCGAAATCGAACAAGGCGGCCTCCTTGAACGCGTCCAGTTCGAGGATGGTCTGGCAGAGGTCCGCATTGGCGAGCATGTGGGTCGGGGTGAAGTAGTGGTCGAGGGTGAGCGTCATGAATCCCTTGACCAGGTCCGCGTAGGCCCATGCGCCCGAAGTTGCGGTGTCGAGCGAGACCGGTGCGGTGCCGGCGGCGCCGTCGCCCTCGGCCAGAATCCGGGCGAGCCGGGCGTCCAGATGGCGGCCCAGTCGCTCGCCGATGCGCTGGAGATGAATGCGGAGCATGTCGACCGACATGCGCCGGATCACTTCGTACGACGCGAGCACGCCCCGGCCTTTTTTGTCGAGTTTGATCACGCGGTCGCCGTATTTGATGGCCGATTCGGGAATGGCGGCGCCCTCGGCGACGGTGCGCAGTTCCTCCTCGAGCTCGTCTTCCTGCACGTACGGGACATCAAAGGCGGTGCTGGGGACCCGCTCGTCGCGGATGATCAGACCGGGGTAGACAGGTTTGCGCGTCATGCCGCTGACGACGGCGTCGCGCACCATGTCCGGAAACAGCCATTTGGCGTTGGGGTCAGACTGGAAGAAGCGGTCCACGGTGATGCGGTCGAGGTCGATGCCGAACTCCTGGGCGCAATAGTCCCGCACGGTGGTGCCGAGGGCGCGGAAAAACTGGCCGTGGTTCAAGCCGAGACTCTGCAGGGTTTCGTAGAGCCCCGCCCCGCGGATCTGGCGGAGCGTGTCGGGTTCCTGGCTCAGGAACGCGACCCGCTCCTTCACGATATCGTCACGATAGGCCATCGCTGATTCCTCCTTAGAGCAAGACGTGGACCCGGCCCGCGGCCGCGTCTACCTTGAGGTTGATGCCGGTTCCGTTGCCGGTGGCCGGCGCCTTGACCTTGCCGCTGGCCGCCGCGGCCACAACGCCGGCGAGCCCATCGACCACGGGCGGGGTCTCGCCTTCGTATTCGAAGACGGAGACGCCCCGCACCTTGACCGGAATGGCCGCGTTATTCACGGCGGCGTCGGCGAGGGCCTCGCCGAACACGGGATCCTCTTCGCTCGCGGCGTTGCTGACGGTATAGGGTCCGGCCAGCGTGAGGGCGTCGCCCCGGGCGATGCTCACGGGGCCGGAATCGGGGGTCTTGCAGGTGATGACGAGTTCGGTCACCACGCCGCCCATATCTCCAAATGCCATGGTTCATACTCCTGTGCGGTGGGGCCACGCGCCCGGTGCGGATTGGCGCCGGTTATCGCGGCCTGGGTTCTGTTCTCCGGGTGGGGCGCCCCGCCCGGTCCGTTCAGACCGGGACGGGGCCGCCGCGGCGCGCCCGGCATTCAGCCGTCGCGCACGATGCCCATCGCGCGGTTCGTCCAGGGCCCGTGCTCGCTGTCTGGGAGCGCTTCCGGGTACGACGTGGACGATGGGGGAAACTTGTGATCAAACCGGACCTCGTACGCGCGCAAATGGCGTGTGATCTCGTCGAGGTTGAGGGATTCGAGCGTGCGCCGCCAGACCGCCTCGTCAAAGGCGCTGCCGTCGAGCTCGCGCCCGAGCCCGCAGAACCGCTCGAGAGCACGGCGCCGGGCCGTCACGCCGTCGCGGAGGATGCCGGCGAGGGCCGCGGGGTCGAGCGCCATCTCGCGCATGGTCTCGTGAAGGGCACGGGCAGCTTCGGGAGAAAGCAACGGCATGCGCTCGGCCCGAAGGACATGCGTGCCGTGCCGGCCTTCGAGGAGCAGTTCGCGCACGTCTCTGGACCATGCGATAACGGTATACAGGCCGGCGTCTTCCCGTGCGGCGTGGCCATCGTGGTCGAGCCAGCGCAGCGGATGCGGTCCCTTCTCGACAGCCCAGGCGTCTTCGGCGGAGAGCGGCTGTTCGAAACGCCAGCCGGCAAGATGCCCCGCCTGTTCGAGCCGGAGATCGCGGTGCGGGCCGGCGTCGTCGAGATGCCGGTGAATAACATAGCGTCCCGCGGGGGCCTGGCGCCGTTCCGAAGCCGGGCTTGCGTCCGGCAGTAGCGCGAGTTTCCAATACATGCGCTGTACCTCCCTTCCTCAGACCAGCTGGCGCAGCAGCGACACGATGACGCCCGCGAGATTGGCTACGAGCAGGGCGACGCCGCGCGCGAGGGTGCTTTCGAGCCGTTGCACGCGGGTTTTGACCTCGGACAGGTCTTCGCGCAGGCTCATCCACTGAATGTCATGAACGGGTTTGTAGGGACACGCCGCGGCCGGTTCGGGCGCCGCCTGTTGTTCTGCTGCGTTGATGCACGGTTTCAAGACACGGCCTCCTTTCAGTTGTCCGATCGGCTGATTTCGCACCAGGCGCCGGCGGCGCATACGAGCACCAGGGTATCGCCGGGATGGGCGGTCCAGGATCCCGCCAGATGGAGGTAGGCGTTGTCGGTGAACACGCAATCCGCATCGCCGCCGAGGATGGTCACGAATTGCCCGGCGACACCGTCATCAAGCTGGGTGATGTCGTGGCCGGACGTCCAGCCGTCGGGTACGCGGAAGATATTGGCCCCGCGTACGCTGGGGGTGGAATCGTCGGCGGTGAAGGTGACGAGCGCGGAGGTGCTGAGCGCCCCGGCGACCGAGACGTTCGCGCCAAAGACCGCGTCCGAACGGTCCAAGCGCAATGCCGTGGTCTGGGTGCCGCCGTCGAGGAGCCGGAACTCGAGCTGCCCCGATTCGCTGCCGGCATCGGTTTCCTGCATTTTGCCGGCAATCCCCGCGTAAGAGATGGGAGCGGAGGCGCTGTTGAGGCCGCGAAACGTGACCGTGCCGAGCGTGGCGCCGTCGACGGGCGTGCCGGTGCGGTCGAGGCAACATTCCGGCTGGGTACTGTTGTGAAGGCGCATCTGGCCCTGCTGCTGGAGTTGCGACGTGGTGACCGAGAAATTCGAGGAGGCTACCGTAACTGTCGCTGCGCCGCTGGCGGCGGACACGCTGAAGTTGCCGGGCGAGGCCAGCGTTCCGCCCTGGAGTTCGAGGTCGCCGGCGATGGTGACGTCGTCACCGAAGCGGCACGCGCCGCGTCCGGTGTAGACGGCGTAGTTGGCCGCGCCCTGCGTAATATCGTCAATGTAGAGGCCGTAGAGGTTGCTTACCGTGCCGGTAGAGCCGGAGACCCGGCCGTGGAGCGCGATGCCGTGGGTCATGCCGCCGAGCTGGTTCAGCAGCACTTCGCCCCGGACACCGATGGCCCGGTTGATGGACGTGAACACCGGCCCCGGCGTCACCCGGCCGACCGCGCCCATGATATCCGTGCCCGTGGCACTGTATCCCAAGCCGATGGTGGCGCATCCCGCCACACCTTGAATGCTGGAGGCGGAATGAAAGCCGCCCGACCACACAATCTGGCCCTCGAGCGCGGTACGGCTGCTTGAAGCGAGCGTAGCGTCGCCTTCGAACTGCGCTTTGACCAGGTACGAGTTGCCGGAGGCCGTTCCGGCGGATACCGGGCCTTCCACCTGGAGCGCCCCGGGCAGAATCACATCGCCGGTGTCCTGAATATGGAGACCGGGGGCGTTAAGGGGCTGGATGGAGTCGCCGGTGTCGTTCCAGAACTGTTCGCCGGTGCCGCTGAGGAAGTCCGCCCGCGTGATCTCCCGGGTGGCGCTGACACTTGCATCATGGATCAGCAGCGTATCGTCGTCATCGGCCAGGGATTCATTCTGGGCGGCGGGGATGTAGAGGGCGCCCGCATCCAGCAGCCCTTCGTCCGTAGTGAGGGCATGTTCCGCCGAGCCGGCTACCAGGGGGCCGCGCAGAGTCACGCCGCCTTCGGCCAGGATCGTGCCGTCGGTGGAGAGGGTTCCGTCGGATTCAATATCGAGACCGCCGTCCCGGTCGCCGTAGCCGCCGCCGACGCGCAGCGATTCCAGGTAACGCGGGGCAGCGCCCAGACCGGGCAGCAGCACCGCCGCGATACACACGGTGAACAGCCATTGGCGTTTCCGCATTACTCATCCTCCCAGAGTCCGCCCGCTCCCAGTTCGATGGGCGTGTGAAAATCGCGCCGCGCCGCCGCCAGAGCGTCGTCGAGCCGGAGCGCCCGGGTCCCCGCCACGAAGCGGGTTCCCTGGGAACCGGAGGCGACAACCGAGCCCTCGATCACCTCGAGCACGTCGCGCAGCACGCAATGGCACAGGTTTTCGCCGTAGCTGCGGCCGGGGATGTGGTCGCACGCGCGCAAGTCTTTGCCGCATACCGAACACTCGGGTTTGCGGAACGAGAACCCGATCGACGTCTCCCGGTATACCCCGCCCTCGATGTTCAGGATGAAGTCCTGGTTGTCGCTGGTGCGCAAGACGTATACGTCGGGACGGACGGACAGGTGTTCCCCGTCGGCGTGAAGGCGCGACCGGAAGAACGTGCCCCGGGGCAGCGAACCGCGCACGTCGTGCCGCTCCATGAGGGGGCGTCCGGGAACCAGCGCGTTGATACGCTCCAGTTCTTCTTCAGGGAAGCGGCTGAAATGGCGGTCGATCCGGTTGTTACAGAGATCGAGCGTGAACACGGCGAATTCCTCCGCCGTCAGGGGGCGCAGGGTGAAGGCGTTGACCTCGTCGACCGTGCCGGTCAGTGTGCCGCGGTCGCGCGTGTTGACGAGTGCGCCCTGGTGCCGGAAGACAAACGGTTCGAATTCCATCGGAGTTCCTTTCCACGGGATACGGTTTCAGGAGGCCTTGATGCCGAGCGATTCAGCGGCCTTCTCATGGGAGACGAAGCCGGCATCGCGCAGCAAGAGGGCGTTTTCGATTTCGCGGTGGCGGGCCTCGGCCTCGCGCACGATGTCGGCAGTGCGGTGGGACCGCATGTGGACGGCGGCCCGCGCGCTGCCCCACATGAGGGCCAGTTCGAAGTTGTAGAGGCGTTCGAGCAGGCGTTTGACGCAGCGGTTCACGGCGGTGACCTGGCGTGTGATGATCTCGAACTGCGCCGTGCCGTAGGTTTCGGTTGTGCCGTAGTTGCGCCCGAGGAGGATGGGCATCAGGTGCATGCCCGTGATGACCTGTTCCTCGATGGCTTTGTGATTTTCGTAGAAGACCTGGGAACGTTGATCGCCGCGAATGAGCGACACGCTTACGTTATCGAAGGTCACGAGGTTCTGGTCGGTCTCGAGGCTGCTCAGTTTGGTGCGGAGTTCGGCGAAATTGGTCTCGATGCGGGCGTGATAGGCCTCGACCGACTCGCCGCGCTGGCGCTCTTCGGGCCGGTACTGGACGTGGAGCTTGGCCCAGCCCGCGTTGTGGGTGGCCTTGGCCATGTCTTCGAGGAGGCGCTGCTGGATCTTGATCACGAACGGGATGGCCCGCAGCATCGACCGTCCGTAGGGGTTGGTGCCGTCGCGATCGAGACCGACATACACGAAACGCTCGCGGGGCAGGGGAATCTCGCGGCCTTCGTGGACCTGGAACGGTTCGAGACCGTCCTTCCCGCGCCGGAACCGCACCGTCCAGACGTCCACCGGCACGACGTCCCAGATCGATTCGCGGCTCTGCGACAGCACGATTTCGACCGCCGCCGCTCCGTAGGTGAACAGGGAGGTGTAGAAGATGTCGAGCAGGCCGTCCATGCCGCGGTCGCCGCTGTTGACGCGCCGGTTGAGGTCGTCGAGGATGCGTTCCGCGCGGCGCTGGGCCTGAGGCGACGAAGGCTGCGTGATTTCGACGTCGTAGCCGGTCTGGCAGAGGCGTTTCCAGGTCCAGACGGCATCCGAGATGTCGGGGATGGCGTCGCGCAGAAAACGGTATACCTGAAGCATGTAGAACGGGGTCTCATTGGGCAGGCCAATGACATCCCGGAGGGTTCCCTGCAAGCGCGTTACATCTTCCGGCATGGTGCAGGTGCGGGACGGCGACTCGCGGAAGGTCTCCGCGAGCGCCGTGGTTTTGGGCCGGGCCGGGCGCCGTACCGTGTTCCGGAATCTCTCTAACCACCGTGCCATGTTCGCTCCTCGCGGGGGTTGCGGCCGCGTCTACTACATTGGAGCGCGCGTTGTCCCGGCCGGAATGCGAGCCGCTTTCGGAGATGCTTGATAGCGTGTGCCTTATGGCGTAGATGGTCAGGCGGACAAGTGGTTTTTCAAAGACGAAAGTGAGAATGACCGGCGAGGGCGCCGTCGCCGGCGCGACCGGGCGCCCGCGTTCGGATGACCACGCGGGTCAGCGGGCGGTCTCGTCGAGGGTCTGCGCGGCGGGACGGGGCGTGCGGCCGTTGGGATCCGCGGGGGCCGTTTCGGACGAGGGCAGCAATTCGGCGAAGTAGACGTCGTTCTGCTCGCGGAGGCGCAGGCGGCGGTGGCAGACGCCGCACTTGAATTCGACGCCGGGCGCCGCACCCTCAGGCACGGGAACGTAGGTGCTGCAGAACGGACACGACACGCTGAGGTCGTCCTTGGCGTAATTCTGGAAGATCGCGTCGACGCGTCCGGCGCGGTAGGCCTCGATCATGGCGTCGACGATGACGGGATCGAACTGGGTGCCCTTCCCCTTTTCGAGTTCGGCGACAGCGGCTTCCGGGCCGAGGCCTTTGCGGTAGGGGCGGTTGCTGGTCATGGCGTCGAAGGTGTCGGCCACGGCGATCAGGCGGCCTTCAATGGGAATCTCCTCGCCTTTGAGCCCGAAGGGATAGCCCCGGCCGTCGTAACGCTCGTGGTGGTAGAGGGCATAGGGGATCAGGGCGCCGAGGGCGGGCACATCCTGCATCATGCGCGCGCCGCGTTCGGGGTGGATTTTCATTTTCGCGTATTCGTCGTCGGTGAGGCCGCCGGGTTTGCGCAGGATAGCGTCATCGATGGCGATTTTTCCGACGTCGTGCAGGACGCCGCCCATCTCGCATTCGCGGAGCTTGTCGTGGTCCCAACCGAGTTCGCGGGCGATGGCGAGGGCAAAATTGGTGACACGCCAGGTGTGGCCGACCGTGTAATGGTCGCGGGCCTCGATGGCGTTGGCGGTCATGACGAGGGTGCCCTGGTAGGCGCCCTCGAGCTTGTCGACGTACTGAGCGTTCTTGATGGCGATGGCGGCGGGTCCCGCGAGGGCCACGAGCAGTTCGAGATCGCCGTCGGTGAACGCGTTCGTGGTGCCCCGCGTGTCGACGTAGAGTACGCCCAGTTTTTCATCGTGCACCTGGAGGGGCGTGCACATGGCCGAGGCGATGTTCTGCAGGATGATGCTCTGGCCGCGGCCCAGGCGGCTGTCGTCCGCAGCGTCGAACACGAGAATGGCTTCACCGTGATCGTAGGCCCGGCGCACGATGGTGGAGCTGATGGTGACGTGTTCGTTTTCGCCGGGGCCTTTGCGCATGTGCGCGGGTTCGAGGCGTCCCGTGGCGGGCTCGGCCAGGAGAATCGCCCCGTTGTGGGCCGGCACCAGCCCGAAAATCTGGTCGAGGACGCGTTCGAAGAGTTTGTTGAGGTCGCGCTCGCTGGAGATGACCTGGTTGGCCGCATAGACGGCCGCAAGGCGTTCCTGGGCCTTGCGGGCCTGGCCGACGCTTTGTGCGGACAGGGGGGCCGACAGGAACGTCCGATGGACGTTCTCGGCGGTCAGGGCCTGCACGTTCTCCACGCCGCCTTCCTCGAATACCACGGTGGACGGGGGCCGCTGTTCGAGGTTATCCGCCGCTGAACTCTCGAACAGCAGATCAATGGGCCCGATGGAGATGACGTCGCCGTGCGACAGGCGGTATTCGACGATCCGGCGGTTGCGGATGCAGGTTCCGTTTCCGCTGCCCAGGTCGCGGATAAGCGTTCCCAGCGCCGTCTGTTGAATCACCGCGTGTTTACGGGACACTTCGAGCTCGTTGAGTTGCAGACCGCTATCCGGACTGCGCCCGATGGTCAGCGTGCCTGAAACCGGACACGCCTCCCCTTGTCGGGGTCCAGTCAGGATTCGGATTGTCTCGCATCGTCTCATCTAACTACCCGCAAGCCGGGATTCAGAATGTCCCGGCATCCTCAAAAGTCTGGGCTCCTCGCCAATCTGTCCGTACGCCTGCCGCGGCACCCTGCACCAATTCGTGTCCTGGAATCGCGAAGAGAGGGGCCATTTCCCCGAGTATCCGACTCTTTATAGCACAAGAGCCCGGTTCAATACGCGGGAAATCGCATGTGGCCGTCGCGTAGCACCACCCACGCCGCGCAACATACCATATATTGTGGAGCCCGGGGATAAAAATACAATAGATTGTAAGCCGTTCCTTGACAGGTGCCGCAGCATGCTCTAGAATGGCGCCTGGTTGGTCCGTGGCGACAGGCGGGATTCGCCCATACCCGCCCGGGGAGCACCACTGGACCACTTTCCGCGGACACCGCGGAGCAGCGTCGTGGACGTGGGAGGCAGGCGCCGAAACGGGGATGACGGTCAAGCCCGGCCGCGGCGAACCCGTGGCGGCTTGAGACGGGGTGATGGAGAACGCAGATTCCTCACAGGCCTTGTTGAGCTTTTTTGGATTGCGCAGACAGCCCTTTGCGGCCACGGTCGATCCGGTGTATTTCTATGCGACCCGCGAGCACAAGGAATGCCTGTTCCGTCTGTGGAACAGCATTGACGAGCACGACGGCGTCGCGGTGGTTCTGGGGCATTACGGAACCGGCAAGACGACCCTGTTGCGCAAGGTGCTGACGGCGATGCGGGCGAAGCCGGACCGTTACACCGTGGCGGTGATCGGGTCGCCGGTCCCGTCCTGGACGAGTTTTTCGCTGCTGGAAGGCATTGTGACGCAGTTCGGTCTGAAACCGGAGACGCGCTCGTTCGAGGCGTACATGGAAGCCCTGAACCGGTATCTTCTGAAGCATCACACCCGCATCAACACCCTGATCATCGATGACGCGCAAAACCTGAACAAGCGGGGCCAGCTCGAACTGCTCCGGCTGGTGCAGAATCTCGAGACGCCGCAGCGCAAATTGCTGAATCTGGTCTGTTTCTCGCAGATGGAATGGCTGACGGTACTGCGCGCCGCGCCGGATTTCGCGCAACGGGTGCACATGAGCTACACGCTGGGGCCGCTGGACCTGGCCGAAACGCGGGGGATGATCGACTACCGGCTGCGCCAGGCCGGCGCCGCAGGGGCTCTCGCCCCCGTGTTCGACGACGCGTCCGTGAAGACGATCCACGCGTATGCGCAGGGGAGCCCGCGGGAAACGGTGACCGTCTGCCGCAACGCGTTGCTGCTGGCCGCGCAGATGCGCACGCGCCAGCTCGGCCAGACCGTCATTCTGCACACCATTGAGAAGACGACGCTGCCGGATGCGGAACGGCGGTCACGCGTTTCGGAGGCGCTGGAGGATTCTCCGCCGGTCTCAGCGCCGGATATGCTGCCCGAGCCCGCGACCGGGCACGGCGCCTCCCGGACGCGCGCGCAGAGCGTGCTGCAGCACCGGACCAATGACCAGCTTTTAAACGCGGAAGATACGCGTCGCAGTATCGTGAAACAGGAACCGTGATCGCGGGGAGACAAAGCCGGCCGCGCGGCATCGCCGCCCAGGCTCCCAGCCGTCCAAGTCCTCAGTTGACAGATATTCCGCGAGTTCCTATAATTTCACTGTCTGACGCAGGTGTTCTGAGTTTCCTCGTGGCGCGTCTGTGAGAGCGGGTCGTGTGACATCCCTGGGGATCAGGGAGGACTCTGATGCGAGACCGCATAGAAGCGATTGATGATATCGCGACCCTGCCCGAGGTCTTGGCGCGGATCATTGCGGTGGTTCAGGATGAGAGCACCACCGCGCTGGATCTGGCCGACGAAATCGGGAGAGACCAGGCGCTTGCGATGCGGGTGCTCCGTGTGGTGAACTCCAGTTTTTATGGCTTTCCGCGTTCCATTTCGAGCATCCCCGAGGCGGTGGTCATCCTGGGGTTCAACGAAATCGAGCGGCTCGCCCTGACCATTTCGGTCATCAACCTGTTTGGGAAGAGCCCGGCCCAGGTGCGAGCGTTGCACAATCTCTGGCGGCACAGTCTGGCGTGCTCGCTGGCGGCCGGCACGCTGGAACAGCACTTTCGCCGGGTCTATCCCGAGATATCGGGGGCGCATCTGGCGGGCCTGTTGCACGATATCGGGAAAGCGGTGATCGCCCAGTATTTTCCTGATGATCTTGCGCGGGTGATCCAGATGATGGAGTCGTCGGGCTGTTCCGCCTATGAAGCGGAGTATGAAGTGTTTGCCGGCATAACGCATTGTGAAATCGGCGCGTGGGTGGCCGAGCGGTGGCGGCTGCCCGTGGTGTTTGTCGAGAGCATCGCCGGGTCCCACCGGCCGTCGGACGTGCCGGGGAATCCAATTATGCCCCACGCGACCCACCTGGCGGATACGCTGGTGAACATGATGGGGATTGGCGCGCTGAACGATCAGCCGCAGGCCCTGCCCCCGAATCCGGAGTCGCTCGAGAAGCTCCCGATCGATGAGGGGATCATGACGCGGATCCAGGAGCGTCTCGACAAACAGCGGGGATTGCTGGGCGCGGTGGCATTGGGTGCGTTGAGCTGATGGCGTGCGCGCGCCCCGGCCGGCGGCGGGCGCATTTCGCGTATACAGGTTCCCACAACACCGGTTTGCGGGGCGGGTTTTTTGCCCGTACCCCGCCTGCCTGGAAGGAGATACGACATGATGACGCGCATTGCATTGGCTGGAATCATCGCGGTGCTGGGGTGCCAGGCGGCGCTATCCGGCGAGCAGCCCACGCCGAAAAACGTGCTTTTTCTGCTCACGTCGGAGGGGTTCGCCCACAGCCCAACGGTGTCGAACGAGGGCGCGCCGCCGCTGGCGGAGAAGATCCTGCGGCCCATTCTTGAGAAGATGGGAGCCCGCCTGACCGTGACGTACGACGCAAGCACCATCAACGCGGAAAACCTGAAGAACTACGACCTCGTCATGTTTTACACGCAGGGTGATCTGACCCGGCCGAACATGACCAACACGCCCGCCATGGGACCGAACGGCCAGGCGGAACTGATTCAGTGGATCGAGCACGGCGGCCGTTTTCTCGGGTTTCATTCCGCGACGGACACCTTTGATGTGGAGGGCGACGAGGTGACGCCGTACATTTCCATGATTGGCGCCGAGTTCAAGACGCACGGCCAGCAGTTCGTCGGGAAGGTGCAGGCGGTCGATCCCGGGCACCCGGTCATGGCCCATATCCCCGACGGCTGGGAACTGAACGAGGAATGGTATCTGTTCCGCAAGTTCAATGTGGATGCGATTCGTGTGCTGGCCCTGATGGACCCCGGCGCGGAGCGTGCGAAACAGGAGATGTACAACATCGATCCCTATCCGATCGTCTGGATCCGCGCCCTGGGACAGGGCCGTGTGTATTTCACCGCGCTGGGCCACCGCGAGGACCTCTGGGAGGGCGAGCGGTTCCAGCAGGCCTTTGTCGATGCCGTGCACTGGCTCATGAGCACGGGGGACCCGCAGGCCGAGCCCAACTACCGGCAGGTCGTCCCGAACGCCGCGCCGAAACAGGAATCCGGCGGCTGAGGACCGTGTTTCCGGCTATGCCGGGATGCATCTCAGGCGGGCGCGACGAACGCGGCCGCCCGTGACGCGGCGTGCGTGCCGCCGGCGCGGACTTGAAGCTGGTGGGCCTGGACGTCATAATCCCGCCTTGATCTGTATACCACTTCCGGGCGAGTTCCGCGCGACGATTGGAGAGAGTCATGCTGCGCGATTTGATTTTGCGAAGCCGGAGTATCCGGCGGTTTCACGAGGATACCCCCGTCCATCCGAAAGCCTTGCGGGAACTGGTGGACATGGCGCGCCTGACGCCGTCGGGCGCCAACCTGCAACCGCTGAAATATGTCATTTCCACCGACAAGGGGCTCAACGAGCGCATCTTCGGCACGCTGGCCTGGGCGGGCTATCTGAAAGACTGGGACGGTCCCGCCCCGGGCGAACGCCCCGGCGGATATATCATCATTCTGGGCGACCGGGGCATTGCGCCGTCGTTTGGCTGCGATCACGGGATCGCGGCGCAGACGATCTGCCTGGGCGCGGCCGAGATGGGGCTCGGCGCGTGCATGATCGGCAGCGTCAAGCGCGACGAACTGCTCGACATTCTTGAAGTCCCGGGAAGCCAGTACGAGATCCTGCTGGTGATCGCCCTCGGGAAACCGCGCGAACGCATCGAGCTCGAGATCGTCGCCGAACCCGGCAAGATCGAGTACTACCGCGACGACAACGACGTCCACCACGTGCCCAAACGCCGCCTTGAAGACGTCCTGCTCGCGGAGCATTAGTGCGGGCGCCCTGGGATCGCCGGACGCCAGCTCGGCATGCATTTTTCTTGTAGCGCAGGCGTCTCGGCTGCATTCCTATCTTCTGGGGGACGTTATGGACGTTATGGACGGCCTTGCCTTCGCGACGTTGCTGTAGTCAACGCCGAGGATGCAGCCTGTGTCACCGAAATCGTCCGCCTTTTCTGGACGACTCCGAAGGAGTCGAATGCGAGTGGCCGCGGGTGAAACCCGTGGATCGGGCGCAGCCTCCTCCCATTCCAACCGCAGAATGCAGTTTTCAAATTCTGTGGTCTGGGGTCTCTGTGGCCGTTCTCTTGCTAAGGAAGCTCGCGGGGCACAGCAGCGACGCTGGTTTGTTCGTGTGCCTTCAGCAAGAGAAAGAAGGTGTAGGGGTCTACGAAGGCCAGATTGGAATTCAAGGCCGTGGCGGCGTTCATGGTATCGCGGTGCCAGGACGGCGATTTGAGGATCGTGCGGATAAAGAGGAATTGGGGGGTGTTCACGCCGGCCAGGCTGGCCAGGGTGGCGCCGGCATCCGCGGGCGCGCCGTCGAGATCGAGTTTCATGCGCACATGGGGCATGACGCCGCGGAATACGCCCTGGGCCGGAATCTTCTGGCCGACGATGCCATCGGCGGAGAACTCGAGATAGGCTTCCATGCCTTCGTCGCCCATGCCGGGCGAATGGCCGTCGATAATGAACCCGGTGATGGAGAGGTCGTAGCGCTGGGCATAGACGCGGTTGTGGGCAACCCAGGCGTCGAGTCCCGACGGCAGATCCGACACACCGCGCCGGTGCTCTTCGACCAGCATGCCCGGGTTGAGGTAGCCCGCGCCCGAATCGCCGAACATGAACCAGTCGTTGGGGGTCTGATGCGTCCGGACGTAGTGCATGGCGTGGGGCGCGCGGCGGTCCAGATTCGGGTTGAAGGCCCAGGTGCACAGGGTCTGACCGTGGGCGGGATCCTGCCACCAGTGGGGCGCCTGCTGGTTGAACCACGAGGCCGCATCGTAATCGCCCATGTAGAAGCAGACGTACGCCTTGGGCGCGGGCGCTCCGGACTCGAGCAGAAGCCCCTGTTCGCGCAGTTGCGCCCCGGTGGGTCTCGGGTTCTGGGGGTACCGCTCGCGCAGGGGGAAGTGCTGGTAGAACGACGCGTTGGCCATGCCCGAAAGCCCGAGCGCGTCGGCGTCCATGATGCCGTTGTAGGCCGAGATGATCCGGGCGTATTCCCATTCGGTGTCGACCGGGCCGTGCTGGCTGCCCGCGCTGCCGTGGTTGGTGTATTTCCAGGCCCAGGGGACGAATCCGCCGATGTGGATGATGCGGCCGCCGGCGTGGGCGTACATGGATTTCAGGAGCTGGTGCAGCGTCGCGGCGTCGGTGCCGGGCTTCTGGGCGGCATCATCCACGGGCGATTCCTCTTCCCAGACGTGCAGGTCAAAGAAGAACGCCTGGTTCGCGATGAAGAAGTCGTGGTTCGTGAGCGTGCTGTTGGTCAGACCGGCGAGGGTGGGCGCGGTGAGCCAGTAGGCGTCGATGTAATAGGCCATGAATTCCCGGCTGGATTTTCCCGAGTCGAGATACCGGTGTTTGGCCCAGAGGTACGCGTCGCATTTCGCGCTGCCGGTCGAGGGGAGTTCCGTGCCGGGAATGACTCCTGTGCCCGTGAACAGGGGCGAGCCGTCGTCGTTGATGAGGCGGGTCATATTGCGCGCGAACGGCAGGTCCATCGCCGTGACCGCGGTGTAGAGCGAGCCGGAAGACGGGTCGTAACGCAGGCAGGCGCGGTTCTCGATGCCCGCGATGGTGCTGGCCAGGTTGGATGTGGCCGGCACGCGTTCGTCGTACACCACGAGGCCCGCGAGCGCGCCCTCGAAGCGGCGCAGCAGGGCTTCCAGCGAGGGGATGGTCTCGACGGGCCGGTCCGTGAGCCAGCCCGATTCGCCCCGGCAGTAATCGAACCAGAAGTCGTCGGGGTGTTCCATAAACCGAACAAAGAGGCGGGGCGCATCGCGGTTCACGATGCCCTGGACGGAGGCGACGAGGTGGGCGGTGTCCCATGCCCTCTGGGCCTGCGCGGGATCATTCAGATCGGCGCGGGTGAGCGCCGTCATGTCGTAATACGCGATGGGCATCGCCGCGTCCTCCGCCGCAGCCGCGGCGAAGGCCACGAGGCCCGCCGCGGCGCATCCAATCAGTACACGGCGTGTGTTCATGAGCAATTCCTTCCACTGACGGGCTGCTTGCCATGCGTACGCATCACACGCTGCACAGAGCAGAATCCACGGTTTTGACGACGCTTGTCGCATGCGGCGCAAGGGCCTCGGCGGCGCGTTCCGCCCGCTCGCGCGAGGTGCAGATGCCAAACACGGTCGGGCCGCTTCCGCTCATGGCGGCGGCAACGCATCCGGTCTCACGCAGGCGGCATTTGAGGGTCTCGAGCCCGGGGTGCAGCTCGAAGACCGGCGATTCCATGCGGTTGAAGACGGCCTGTGCCCAGTCGCCCGCGCGCAAGGCGTCCAGCGCGCGCTGAAACGTGCGCGTGCGTCCGGCGGAGGGCTGCTCGGTATTGCGGAGCAATCGCGGGCTGTTGTAGACGGCGGCGGTGCTCACCTGAATCGGCGGATGCACGAGTACGCACCAGGTTTCGGGCACAGGCGGAAGAGGAAAGAGCTGTTCGCCGCGTCCTGTCGCGCCCTGCGTTCCGCCCACGAGACAGTAGGGAACATCCGACCCCAGCTCGAGTCCGAGCGCCTGCAGCTGCGCGGGCGTCAGCTCGAGCTTCCAGAGCGTATTGAGGGCGTCGAGGGCCGCGGCGGCGTTGCCGGAGCCGCCCGCCAGGCCCGCGGCCACGGGGATGTTCTTTTCGAGGTGGATGCGGGCGCCGCGGGCGCACCCCGTCCTGGCCAGCAGGAGCGCCGCCGCCCGGCAGACGAGGTTGGCGGGGCCGCAGTCGAGGTCCGGACGGGAACACGTCAGCGTGACGCCGGACGGCGCTTCGGCAAGCGTCAGTTCGTCGGCCAGAGACACGGTCTGGAAGACAGTCTCGATGTTGTGGAACCCGTCCGGGCGCCGGTCAAGCACGTCGAGATAGAGGTTGATTTTCGCGTGCGACCGGAGGGTGAGCGTGTTGGTCATGGGCGGGCGCGTCCTCTCAGATGTCCCGCGACCGCAGAATCGAGATCACCAGCGAGAGGCCGAGCAGGCCCGCGAAGATGAACCCGCTGAGGCCGAGGGTGCGCGCGCCGATGTCGGCGGTCAGCAGCAGGCTTGACCCCACGATGATCGCACCGGTGATCAGGCCCACGGTGACGCGGTTGCTGGCCCGGTCGATGGCGGCCGCGAGATGGTTGATGCCTTCGTGATTGAGCTGAATCTTGAGTTTGCCGGCGCGAAGCATGCGCATGAGGTGGCTCACGTCCCCCGGCACCTGACGCCCCATCCGCACGAAGAGCGCCATGTTCTGGCGGGCTTCGCGGGCGAGTTGCGCGGGCGAAAAGCGATGCGCCACGATGCGCTCGACGTACGGCTGGATGATCGGCACCATGTCGATTTCCGGATCGAGCGCGCGGCCGGTGGACTCGACGGTGGCCAGCGCTTTCATGAGCAGCGAGACGCGCGGCGCGAGCTGCAGCCGGTATTTCCGCATGATGGCCGTGAGCCGTTCAATGGCCTTGCCGACTTCGCCCGTCGAGATGATCGCCTGCGCGTCAAACGCGATGTAGTCGGCCACTTCATGCACGAGCGCGCTGTAATCGTCGGTCTCGCCCGAGGTGGTGAACTGGAGCATGGCCTGCACGGCCGATTCCGCGTCCTGCCGGAAAATGGCGCGCAACACGTCGGCAATGGTGGCGGTGTCGGTCTCCTCGAGGCTGCCGACCATGCCGTAATCGAGAAACGCGATCCGGTTCTCCCCGATGAGCAGGATGTTGCCGGGATGGGGATCCGCGTGGAAAAACCGGTGTTCAAACACCTGTTTGCACAACGTGTCCGCGCCGGTGACGGCCACGGTGTGCGGATTGGAGCGGTATCGGCCGTACTGCGCGATGTCGTCGACCCGGACGCCTTCCACCCAGTCCATGGTCAGCACGCGTTCGGACGACAGCTCGGTGTAGACCCTGGGCACGAAGATCTGGGGGTCGCCCTCGTAGTTCTTGCGAAACTGTTCGATGATGCGCGCTTCGATGCCGAAATCCAGTTCGCGTTTGACGGAGCGGGCGAATTCGTCCACCGTCCCCACGGGATTCATCCACGCGACATCCGGCACGCGTTCGGCGATCCACTCGGCGATGCTGCGCATCAGCACCAGGTCCGACTCGATAATGCGGCGGACGCCCGGGCGCTGCACTTTCACCGCCACGTGCTTGCCGGTACGGGTGGTGGCCCGGTACACCTGGCTCAGCGACGCCGACGCGACGGCCTCCTCATTGAACTCGAAGAAGAGGTCCGCGACCGGCGCGCCGAGCTCGTTCTCGATGACCGGTTTGAGCTTCTCGAACTCGATGGCGCGCACGCGATCCTGAAGCAGGCCAAGGTCTTTGGCCATCTCCCCGCCGACCAGTTCGGGACGGGTGCTGAGAATCTGGCCGAATTTCACGGCGGTCGGTCCCAGCTCGGTGAGGGCGGCCCGCAGCCGCCGGCCCTGGGTTTCCGGCTCGCCGGAGGGCGCCTCGATGAGCCGCAAGCCCCGCAAGACTTTCGCGGGCAACCCTTCGTGCAGGCCCAGGCGGTGGACCACGTCGGAGAACCCGTAGCGCACCAGCACCTGCACGACCTCGGCCAGCCGCACGGCGTTTCCGACGCGTTTTGAGATGGTTCGGTACACCTTGAGGTCCTCGACGGTCCGGATTGGTCCCGATTCGGCCCGCCCCGCACCGGGCGGCGCGGCCCCAGCATAGCCAAGCCCCGAGACAAAAGCCAAGCGCCGGGGCGGCCTATTCCGCCGCCAGGATGATCCCGCTCACATCGAGCAGATACATCTGGCGCTGGCCGGAATGCTTCGAGTCGATGCAGACGTAGCGCCCGTCGCGGCTCCACCGCGGATGCAGGTCGCACCGCCACTCGTTGTCTGAGGGCTGTTCCAGATAGAACTGGCCAAGGTTCACCAGCTTTCCGTCTTTCGGGCGGTACAGCGTGAGGTTCTGCATGCGGTTGCGGTCCGGGTAGGTGTCGGTGATGATCCATTGGGCATCGGGCGAATAGGTGCAATGCCCGTCAACCGTCAACACGCCGGCGCCGACGGTTTCGACGTGTTCGGTCTGATCTTCGTAGAGATGAAAGAAATTGCCTTCGGGTTCGGTCGACCACGCGAGAATGTGTGTCGGGTCGCGCCAGATAAAGTGCGAGACCATGCCGTGCTCGCCGAAACAGAAAATGTCGCTGCCGTCGGGCCGCGCCGTGAACCCGCGCGTATACCGGCCCGGCCCCTGACCCTTGTGCCAGCGGTGGAGAAAGATGAACCGCGAGCCGTCCTGGTTGAACAGCAGGTGGTTGAACCAGTGCTTGCCCTGCTCCATCGTGTCATCGGGCGCGATCTTTACGATATCCGCCAGCGAGATGATGAGTTTCGACTCGCCGGTCGCAAGATCGACCCGGTAGATGCCGTCGTCCTCGGGATACAGGACCTCTTCATTGCGGTCGGGAAAGCCGTTGTAGCCGTAGCCGGGGCGCGTTCGGGCGACCCGCGCGAAATTGAGGCTGACCGCATGCTTTCCGTCGCCGCTCACGGCATACACGGGAAAGGGCAGGGTGCGTTTCGCGCCCGTGAACACGTCTTGAATCACCGACGCATAGCCGTCTTGCGTGCGGATGTTGTAGATGACCTCGGTGTCGGACCCGGGAATCCACTGGAGCATGCATCCCTGCTGCCAGCACCAGGCCGAGGTTTCCGCGAACGGGATCCAAGTGTCGCCGTCTTCGGTATCGACCATGCCCAGTTGAATAACGTCGCCGGCCTGGGGGGCGCGGTCTTCGAACGTCACCTGGTTGCCAAGCACGTAGCGGTTGGTGACGTCAAACTGGAGCTTGTCATAGTAGGCAAACCAGTGGGCTTCGGGCCCCGACGTGATCGCGCGCACCGGCACGGTGGCCTCCATTTTCGGCCTCTCCGCCGCGGGCTCCTCACCGGCGTTCGCCCCGCCGCACGCCAGAACCAGCGCCAGCCCCGCCATGACCATCCCCGCCACTCGCAGCGTGTGCTCTGTAAGTCGCATAACGCTCCCCCTATTCCACCATGTCTTGCGCGAAATCGCGCGCCTGCACCTCCACGTTCGGCCCCAGCTCCATCTGCAGACGGCAGTAGGGCACCACCAGACGGCCCGTTCGTTCGCAGCCCAGATATTCCACGAGCCGGCTGAACACCTCCGTGATCAGGTCGGCGTTGCCCTCGTCCGGCCCGCCGGCCGTCACCAGCAGTCCCGCGCGCTTGCCCCCGAGCATATATACCGGGTCGCCGCTGGCCGGCCGTTTGACCAGGCACACGCTCCGGTCAAGCAGGGCTTTGAGCGGCGCGGAAAACCCCCAGCAATACAGCGGAGAGGCGAGGATGAACCCGTCGGCCTCGACGATGCGCCTGAAAATGACGTTGGCATCGTCTTCCAGCGGGCATCCGGGCCCGCCGTCGGCGTCCTGGCACCGGAAACACCCGTCGCAATACCCGATCGTGCAGTCGATGACGTCGATACGGTCGACCTCGTGCCCCTGCGCCCTCAGTTCCTCTTCCGCCCAGGCCAGCACCGTGGCGGTGTTGCCTTCCTTGCGCGGACTCCCCATCAGTGTCACGAATTTCATGCGTATGGCCTTTCACCAGCGCCCGGACCCGGCAACGGCTTTCGTTCCAACGTCCGGCCGCGTTATGCGCCCTGTACCCTAGCAAATACCCGCGTGGGAAGAAAGCGCCTGCATCAGTCGTCGGCTTCTGCGCTCTCGTTTCCGTACACGTAGATGAGCCAGAGGTTGCGGGCGTAGATGAACAGGGTCGCGGCGATCCCCACGGCGTACACCCATTCGCGCTCGCGCGTGAAGCTTGCGCACATGAGGGCCGAGGCCGCCAGGCTCAGCCACCAGAACGAGGTGGGTACCACGCTTTTCTTGCGCCGTTCGGTGGCCACCCATTGCACGAGGAAGCGCAGGGCGAAGAGGGCCTGCCCCAGCACCCCCACGCCGAGCCACACGGCCGTCTTCTGCAGTTCGCCGCTCGGCCCGGCGCTGCTGCGGTCATAGACGTGCCACCAGGTCCAGGCGGTAACGCCCACGGAGGCCAGGATGACCACGGCGACGAATACGTGGACACCGAAGTTGAGTCCGGGAGACAGCTTGCCCTTCTCGCGCCAGATGTGGATCAGGTTGCGGCTGTACACCGCGATGTTGAAACAGTGGCTGAGCGTCCCCAGGGCCGAAGTGGTGACTACGCCGTACACCAGCAGCATGAGGGAGCCCAGGCTGCTCATGTACCAGAACGAAATGGGCATAACGCTCTTGCGCCGGATCTCCGAGACGATCCACTGCACGTAGAAACGGCCATAGAAGATCACGCTCGCGGGGACGCCGAGGACATACCAGAGCAGCGAGGGTTCGACCGCGGCGGGATCAGCCATGCCCGTCTTCCCCTTCCACCTCGAACGTCACGTAGCGTTTGCAGAGCCAACGCACTCCGATGAGGTCGTAGAGGCCCCGCCACAGCCGGTTGTGGATGCCGTATTTGGACACGCCGTGCTGCCGGGGATGGTGCGTCACCGGGCACTCGGTCACAGTGAAGCCTGCATTGACGAGCACCGAATCGAGAAAGCGGTGCGCGCCGTTGAACGCCACGATATGCGGCGCGCAGGCGCGGCGAAATCCCTTGCTGCCGCAGCCGGCGTCGCGGGTCCCGGTCGGCACGAACAGGGCCCGGGTGCGGTTGGCGATCCGGCTGGACATCCGCCGCACCCACGAATCTTGCCGGTGGGCCCGGTACCCGCACACGCAATCGAATTCCTGGAGCAGCGCGAGCATTTTGGGAAAATCGCAGGGGTCATTCTGGAGGTCGCCGTCCAGAATGAAGATGTACGCGCCCCGGGCGCGGCGGATCCCCGCCACCAGCGCGGCGGACTGGCCCCGGTTCGCCGCCAGGTGCACGGCCCGGATTCGCGCGTCCGCCCCGGCCAGGGCGTCCAGTTCGGCGCGGGTGCCGTCGGTGCTGCCGTCGTTGACGAACAGGCACTCATAGTCGTAGTCCGCCAGCCCCGCGAAGACCGCGTCGATCTTCGCGGCAAGCAGCGGCACGTTGGCTTCTTCGTTATAGAACGGGACGACCACCGACACCATGGTTTTCATGAACGCATCCCCTCTGAACACAAAGACCGTATTATACACAGACCATGGCGCGAATGCCGCTTGCGCGCCGCACGAAACGGGCAAATCCTGTCTGCGTGCGGTCTTCAGATGGCCGGACCGGTCATTCCTGGAGCTCGTCCTGGTATTTGCGGTACAGGCCGCGGAACTGGTGGTACGTGAGCGCGAGGCTCTCGGCGGCCTTCTTCTGGTTGAACTGGCAGCGGCGGAGTGCGCGGCGCAGAAGGCGCACCTCGATGTCGCGGATTACTTCGGCATAGGGGCGGTCTTCGTCCGCGGCGGGCGAAGCGGCCGGCGCCGAAACGGCGGGCGCCGGGGCGGGCGAGCCGGAGACGTGCGTCTTTCGCGGTTCGGCCGGGGCGCCGGCGGGCAAAGCGTACCCGCCCGCGAAGGGATCGAACACGATGGATTCGATGTAGGCGGAACCCGCGCGATAGACGCTGCGCTCGACGACGTTCTTGAGTTCGCGCACATTGCCCGGCCAGGCATAGCTTTCAAGCGCCAGAAGCGCCTCGTCGCTGAATTCGGGCACGTCTTCCCAGCCCAGTTCGTGCGCCATCCGCGCGGCGAAGTGGTTCGCGAGCAGCAGGGTGTCTTCCTGGCGCGCACGCAGCGGCGGCAAGTGGAGCACTTCAAACGAGAGACGATCGAGCAGGTCCTGGCGAAACCGGCCCGCGTTCGCCAGCGTGCGCAGGTCGGCGTTGGTCGCGCCGATGATCCGCACGTCCACGCGGACCGGCCGCGAGCTGCCAACCCGTTCGAATACGCCGTACTCAACGGCACGGAGGATTTTTTCCTGGGTCTCGAGCGGGATGAGGCCGATCTCATCCAGAAACAGGGTGCCCTGGGTGGCCATTTCGAAACGTCCCGCCCGGCGGCCGGTCGCGCCCGTGAACGCGCCGGCTTCGTGCCCAAACAACTCGGATTCGATGAGCGAGGGGGTCAGCGCGGCGCAGTTCAAGGCCACGAACGGCTGTTGCCACCGTTTTGACAGGAAATGGAGCCGGGTTGCGGCGAGTTCCTTGCCGGTGCCGCGTTCGCCGAGGATGAGCACGGGCCGATCCACGCGGGCCGCGCGCGACAAATGCTCCTGAAAGGCGAGAAATGCCTCGGATTGCCCCAACGCCTCCAGCACTTCGGGGATGGCGGCCTCGATGTCTTCGCGCTGCCGGTCGCGATCCGGTTCCATCATGGTCTGACGCCCCTCTGTTTAGCAGATTTTCACCAAACAATAGCGTTTTTCGCCAACTCCGTCAAGCAAAACGCGCTGGGCGCGGTACGCATAAGCCATCCTAAGCTATAGGGTTATGTGTGAAGAGACCCTTTGGCAAGCCCCTTGCGATAGCAGGAACCACGATTGACATGCGGGGAAGAACAATGGTCGAGACAGTCAGTAACCGGATGAGTGCGGACGAGCGCAGTTTTTTGCGCGTGCCGTTCAGCACAAGAGTTGAATACTTCCATGGCGCGGGCGCGTCGGGCGCGGGCCACTGCCGTGAGGTGAGTCACCGCGGCCTGTCGATGCGCCTGGGCCGGTACCTGGCGCCCGGACGGAAGGTGCTGGTGCGGGTGTTCAGCGTGGCGAATCCAGTCGAGGCGGCCGAGTTGAAAGGCCGGATCGCCTGGTGCCGTCCGACGGCGGCTCCCGACCAGTTTCTCGCGGGCATCGAGGTTTTCTTTGACGCCCCGGAGGCGTTCGAGGACCTGTCGCGGCTGGTGTTGGAGGCCGCGCTTGCGCATACGCGAACCGCGGTGCCGCAGACCGGAGAGTTCCCGCGGGAAGCCCCGGACCGGGCGCGATTGGGCATCCGGCGCACCGGGGTAGTGCTTGCGCATGCAGGATTCGCAACGACACTGGCGCTCGCTACGGCGATGGAAGCCGCCCAGAGCGGCAGCAGGTAAGGAACACACAAGGAGGCTTGTCATGGGCGTCTTCACACGCACACGCGACATTGTGAACTCAAACGTAAACGCCATGCTGGATCGGGCGGAGAATCCCGACAAGATGATCCGTCTCATGGCGCGCGAGATTGAAGAGACGCTGGGCCGCGTCAAGGCGGCCCGGAACGGGACCCTGGCGGCACGGCGGGATGCCGAACTCGAGCTGGGCCGCGTGCGCGAGCGCGCGCAGGCCTGGGACGACCGGGCGCGGATGGCCGTCGGAAAAGACCGTGACGATCTGGCCCGCGAAGCCCTGCTCGAGAAGCGGCGGTACGGCTCGCGCGCCGGCGCGCTCGAGCAGGAGCTGGCGCAGACCGACGCCATGCTCGCCCACTATCAGCAGGACATCGACGCGCTCGAGGCCAAGTTGAAGCTCGTCATCGAGAAGAAGCGCATGCTCGTCCAGCGCCATGTGCGCGCCGGGCAACACCACCGCGCCCAGCACCAGTTGCGGCGGCTCGACACGTCGCGCGCCATGGAGCGGTTCAACGAATTCGAACACCGCATCGAGCGCATGGAGGCCGAGGCCGACCTGGTGAATTACGGGCGGCGGCCCTCTCTGGAAGAGGAATTCGCGAAACTGGGCGCAGATGCCGAGATTGAACAGGAACTGGAAGCCCTCAAGGCGTCCGCCGGCTGAGCGCGGCCACGGCGCCGCACAAGCACGTTGAGAGAGAGGAAACGACGATGGCGTATGAATGCAGCACCTGGCGTCCCGGCCTGTACCGGTCGCGCAACGGCTTCCTGTTTGGCGTGTGCCGCGGTATCGCCGAGTATTTCGACCTGTCGGTGTTCTGGTTGCGGGCGATCGTGATCGGCACGTTCATCCTGACCGGGTTTTTCCCGGTGGTTTTTGTCTACCTCCTTGCCGCCCTGCTGATGAAGCGGGAACCGGCCTATTCCTATTGAGACCGCGCATTCCTCCATCTACCCGAACAAGGTAGAGCCCATCGCCCGCCGGCGGCGCGCATCCCCCTGCGCAACGTCGGCGGGCTACCCCCATTTTCCGCAATGGCCGGCGGCGTACCTGCTACAATGGCCTGAACGTGCCGCGGGGCACGAACGCGGGAGATCCGGTGAAGACCTGGAGTCATATTGCCGTCGTTCTCGGGATTGCGGCCCTGATGGCCGAGGCATCGGCGCAGCACCTGCTTGTGCGGACATCGGCCCGGGCCGCATCGCGCGAGGAGACGCGGCAGACCCTGCACCTGGCCGACATGACGCGGGGCGAGGTCCTTCCGTGGCAGGCCACGCTGCCGGGCATGGAGTGCGTCACGCGGCTGGCGGCCTGTCCGGACGGCGCCTGCGCGTTCCTGACGACGCGGCGGCTGTGGCCGCAACCCGAAGGATGGTCGACCCGGCTCGCCGCCATCAGCACGGTGTCGTTGAATCCGCTCGGGATGATCTCCGCCGGCGGGGCGGGGCTGCTGCTGGGACCCGACCAGGCATTCGGCTGCGCGATGTCCCGGCCGGGTTCGTCGTCGCTGCCCGTTCTGGTGTTTGAGACCCCGGATGCCACGCCGGATGCGGGGCTGGTTACGCTTCGGGAGTTTGACCGTTCTGCGGGCTTCGACAAATCGCCGCGGGCGTCGTGGCGCGTGCCGGGCGTGCCGGTTCAGGCCCTGGCGATGGCATCAGGCCAACGCGCTTGCGTGCTCTGCCGGGGACCGCTGGGCGTGGTGGTGGCCGTCATAGACCTGCGAACGCGCAGCATCGTCTCGGAAACGGCCCTGTCGCCGCCGGGGGAACCGATACACGGCGCCGCGTCGCCTCTGGAAATGGCGCTTTCGGCCGACGGTTCCCGCCTGCTGGTGCTTACGTCCGGGTTCTCGCTGGATTCCCCGGAAGGTGCCCGGCGATCGTGGCTGCACCAGTTGAACGCCGCCACGCTGGAACTCGTGGAAGAGCCGCGGGAATTCCCCGGCATTCCACAGACGCCCGCCCGAAGCCTCTGGCCGCTGGGCAACGGGGCGTGCTGGATGGCGACGCGCCGCCCGGGCGAGGGGTTTGCGTTTCTGTACCGGCTGCCGCTGACCGCCTCCGCCCCGCGCGCGGTTGAACAACCGTTCACGAATGTCTCGGAGGCGCTTCTGGCAGCGCCCGCGCCGAAGGGGGATGGTCTGGCCGTCGGGGTGCGCAACCGGCTCGAGATCTGGCCCGAGGGGGAACCGGCCGGCACGCCCCTGCAGTTCGAGGACGACCTGACGTTCGTCGCGTGGGTCGATTCCGGCGTCTTCGCGGGGGAAGGGCGCCGGCTGCATCGGGTGAACCCCGAGACGGGCGCGCGTATGGCGACGGTGTCTTTTCAGAGCGGTCTTGTGGCCGAGGCGCTCGCACTCGAGGATGCGGCGGTCTCGCCGGACGCGCTTGCGCCGGGTGACGGGGCGGCAGACGTCCGGCCCGCGGTGGTGACGTTTCGCGGGGAGGCCGTGGGGCGCGAACGGCGCGTGGTGCGCATGTACGCGGAAGACCAGCCCGAAGTCCCCTGGCGGGTCGAGTACGACGCGGCCGCCATGCCGTGGCTGCATGTCCATCCGCGGTCCGGGGGTCCCGGAGAGGCCGGGTTCAGCGTGATGGGCGTCGACGCGTCGGTGATCTCGACCCAGCCGCCCGGCACGATCCTCAAAGGATGGGTTCATGTGCTGTCGGACGGTGACGCAGCGCTGACCGACGCCCCCGCCCTCGGCCATGCGATAGCGGTCGAAGTCTCGCCGCGTCCGTCGGGTCCGCGCCGTATTCTGTGGCTTCTGGGGCATTCCGAAGACGCGGAAGCGTTGTTGGAACCCGGCGGCGGCCATCCTTTACAGGCCGCGGCGGCGCTCCTGGCCGGCCCCCCGCACTGGTTCAGCCACCAGTGGGCCGCGTCGCCCTTCAGCGAACCGTTGACGGACCATACCCTCGTGGTGCTGACGGCGCAGGCCGCCTCGGAGGGCATTGTGACGCGCCAGGCGCTCCTGTCGTGTGTGGCTGCCGGGGGCGGGGTCCTCTTTCTGGGGGCTCATCTGGAGGAATCCGAAGGCCGGGCGCTCACCGACTGGCTCGCGCCCATCGGGGTGCGGCTGGATACCGCAAAGGACGTCTCGGGCACCTTTGAGGTGTCCGGCGCGCCGTTGTTGTGCCGCAACTGGGGCCGGGTGGCGATTCAGGAGGGCTGCCGGCTCGAGGTAAGCCCGCCGGGCACGACGCTCGTGCGCGACCCCGCCCGCGGCGGCGCGGTATTCGCCATTGTGCCGTATGGTCTGGGCCGGATCGCGTTTCTCGCATCGGCCACGCCGCTCGGGAGCGCCGCCCTGTCCGACACGGCGCACCGGCGGTTCGTGGGCGATCTTTTCCGCTGGCTCGACGATGCGGGGCGGGAAGTATCCGACGTGGATGGCGATGGACTTCCCGACGCCATTGAAGACGCCAATCAGAATGGCGCACTGGACCCCGGAGAGACGGATCGGTTCAACCCGGACACCGACGGGGACGGCATTCCGGACGGCATCGAAGACCGCAACCGGAACGGCCGCGCAGATGAGGGAGAAACCAGCGCAATCAACCCCGATACCGATGGGGACGGCATCCCGGACGGGGCCGACCTCGCGCCTCTCCCTCCCGCGGGCGCGCCCGTCATCGATGCGGTGCGGCCCGCCGAATGGCCCGCCGAAGGGGGCATCTGGGTGCAGCTCAGCGGCCGCAATTTCGCGCCGGGCACGCGCGTGCATTTCGGCGGGCTTCCGGCGGAGCAGGTGCGCGTGCTCGGGTCCCAGGGCCTGGAGGCGCTGCTGCCCGCGGCGCCGCAGGCGGATGGCGGCGTGGTCGATGTGGTCGTTGAAGCAGCCGAGCCGGGGCAAAGCAGCACGATTCCCGGCGGTTTCCGGTATCTGCCCCGCAGCACCGTGGTGCTCGAACTGGAACGCGGGGACGCCGGCGGCGGCGCGTTCCGGCTCGCAGTGACGGCCTCCGCCGACCGGATGGCCCAGGTCGACCGGCTGACGTTCCGCCTGAGCACGGAACCGCTCCGCGCGCTCGAGTGGCTCGCCGTTGTGCCCGACGCCGACGCGCTCCGGTCCGGCCGCCAGGTCGCTTCGCGGCCCGATCCTGAAGGCGGCCTCTGGCTCGACGTTTCGCCCGCGCGGACCGGCTATCCCCTGGGCGGCCTCGTGCGGATCCTCTGTCGCCCCGCGGCGAATGCGCCGGAGACGGTCCCGGAATTCATTCTCACCCGCGCCCGCGCCTTCACCCCCGGCGGCGCGCTGCTCGAAGTCGTGACGGGAGAGTAGCCCGCCGGCGCCAGGCCGCGGGACGCAACAAAACCTGGGGTTACATGTATAATGGGATAGGGCGTGCTGAAAGACTGGGGAACGCGGCACGGGTTTGCATGCGCCGCCGGCAACGGTGCGTTCCGGCGTTCCCCAGCGGGAGGGAACGGTCATGCGCACCAAGGCCTGTCTTACCTGCGTAATTCTCGTGAGTTTCATCGTAGCCGCAACCGGATGTCCGCCGCGGCGGGTGCCCGCGCTGCGGCTCCTGTTCAACCAGGGCACTTACGGCACCACCGCCAGCTACAGCGAGATGGACTGGTCGGACTTTTTCGGCGGCGAACAGCAGCTCGGGGACGATTTTGAGCTTACGGGCGACAACACGACGATCACCCATGTGAGCTGGTGGGGCGTGTATCGCGACAATCTCCCCGTGACCGATGATTTCATGATCACGATCTCGCAGGACAACGGCACCGGCATGCCGGAGGTGGGAGGCTTCTGGGAACACCGGGTCGGAGATCTTGCCGACCGCGAAGCCACCAGCGGACGCGTTGGTCCGGGGGTCCCGGGCTGGAACCTGACCATCTATCACTACAGTTGCGAGATTCCGGACTGGGAAATGGAGCCCGGCGCCACGTATTTTATCTCGATCGTGAACGACACGGGCAAGTGGATGTGGTGCACGAACGGGTCGGCCTCCGAGGGCAACAACTTCAGCGTGGCGCGCGAAAGCTGGGGCGATGCCTGGGGCTCGAACGGCCTCGACCTGACGTTTGCGCTCTGGGGCACCGAATAGCGGCAGCGGCCGCCTGCCATCCGGCGCGGCCGGCTATTCGCAGAGCTCAAACACGCCCGCGGCACCCATACCGCCGCCGATGCACATGGTCACGAGACCGTAGTGAACGCCGCGCCGGTTCATTTCGTGCAGGAGCTGGACGGTCAGTTTGGCGCCCGTGCACCCGAGGGGATGGCCCAACGCGATCGCACCGCCATTGACATTGACCTTCTCGGGGTCGAATCCCATTTCCCGGATGACGTAGAGGCACTGGGAAGCGAAGGCCTCGTTGTTCTCGATGAGACCGAGCTCGCTGACGGCAATCCCTGCCTGTTCGCACGCCTTCGGGATGGCTTCGAGCTGGGCGGGGCCGAGAAAGCGCGGGTCGCCCGCGGCCACGGCGTAGCCGCGGAACCGCGCAAGCGGTTTCAGCCCGAATTCCTCGACCGCCCTCCCGTTCATGAGGCAGACGGCCGCGGCGCCGTCGCTCGTCTGGCTCGAATTGCCCGCCGTGCAGAACCCGCGCTCCGGCGCGGCGAACGCGGGTTTCAGGCGGGACAGCGCCTCGAGCGACGTGTCGCGCCGGGGCCCCTCGTCGGTGTCAAAGCGCATCGAACCGGCGGGCGTGGTCACGTCCAGGGGCACGATCTCTTGGGTGAACAGGCCCCGATCAATGGCGTTGACCGCGCGCTGATGGCTGCGAAGCGCCCAGGCGTCGAGTTCCTCGCGGGGGAGACCGAACTCGCGCGCCACATTGTCGCCGCAATGACCCATGGCGATGTAGACTTCGGGGCGCTCGCGCGTCAGCACAGGGTTGGGTTCGTATTTCAGGCCGCCCATGGGGATCGAACTCATGGATTCAACGCCCCCGGCCACCGCCACGCCGAGCAACCCCGCCTCGAGTTTTGCCCCCGCAATGGCCTGCGCCTCCAGCCCCGACGAACAGAACCGGTTGATGGTGATCCCTGGAACGGAGTCGGGAATGCCGGCCCGCGCCTGGGCCACGCGCGCAATGTTCATCCCCTGGCTGCCTTCGGGAAACGCGCATCCGAGGACGATGTCCTGCACCCGGCCGGCGGGCACGCCCGCGCGACCGATGGCCTCGTTGACGACGACCGCCGCCATGTCCTCCGGGCGGCACTGGACCAGCGAACCTTTGTTGGCTTTTCCCACCGCCGTGCGCACAGCCGAAACGACGTACACATCCTGCATGGCCTCATCCTCCTGACGCTGCACGGGCCTTGCGTTGGCGCCCGCGCAGGTGATTCGGTGTCTTCGCCGCGCTCTGCCTTCGCATGCGCCTAGTTTCGCAAGGGTTTCCCGGTCTGCAGCATGTATTGCATGCGCGCCCGGGTCTTGTCGGTGCCGCACAGCGACAGCATGGCCTCGCGCTCGAGGTCGAGCACGTCCTGTTCGCTCATGACCTGCCCCGGCAGACGATCGCCGCCGGTAAGCGTTTTGGCGAGATATTCGGCGATGAGGGCGTCGTGTTCGGAGGCCCATCCCGCCAACTGCATCTGATAGACCGCCGACCGGAACGCCGCGCGGATCGGCTCGCCCAGCACGGCCAGTTTCGCGGGTGTGGGCGGCGCGTACCCGGCGAGCACCAGAGCGCGACAGACGTCTTTCGCCCGTTTCACCTGGTGCTGGTCGTTGATGCACACGCAGTCGTGTTCCGTGAGGTAGCCGAGCGGGACCAGTTCGTGGGCGCTCGTGCTCACTTTGGCCATGCCGATGGTCTCGAAGGCCCGGCGCACATACGGGAACGGGTCGCCCTGGGGAACGCTGTCCGGCACATAGGCCAGCGCGCGCCGCAGCATCTCCTTGGTGCCGCCGCCGGCGGGAATGATGCCCACGCCCGCCTCGACCAGCCCGCCGTACGTTTCCGCGGCGGCCACGACCCGGGCGGTATGCTGGCTGATCTCGATGCCGCCGCCGAACGTGTAATGATGAGGCGCCGCCACGACCGGTCCCCGGCAGAAGCGCATCGCCATATTGGCGTTCTGAAACGCCGCAATGATGTGGTTCAGGGCGTCCCAGTCGTTCTGCATGGCGTAGCCGAGCACCATGAACAGGTTGGCGCCCGCCGAGAAATGTTCGCCCTGGTTGGCCACGAGCATCCCCTCGAACGCGCCCTCGTTGACCAGGTTCGTCCCCGCGTTGAGCAAGTCGAGCAGGTCGGCGTCGATGGTGTTCATCTTGGTGTGGAACTCGGCGCACAGGATGCCGTCGCCGAGGTCAATGAGGCTGCACGCTGCGTTTTCCCGGACGGTCTTGTTGTCGCGCTTGAGGTCGATCAGAAAAAGCGCGTTGGAATTACGCTCGACCTCCTTATACCCCTTCGACGCGAGATCGAAATAGAGTTTGCGGCCGTTCTCGTAGCGGTAAAACGAGGTGCCGCCGGCGTCGCGCAGGGCCCGGGCGATGGCCGGCACCGCGAGCCCTTCGGCGGCCATGCGGTCGCACACAGAGTCGAAGCCCAGCGCGTCCCAGGTCTCGAAAAGGCCGATGTTCCAGGCAAAGCCCCATTTCACGGCATGGTCGATGCTCACGATGTCGTCGGCGATCTCGGGAATGCGGTTGGCGGCGTAGATGGCGGTGTTCGCGAAGAGCTTCCACACGAATTTCGAACCGGCATCCTCGCCGGTATGCATGATCCGGACCTTTTCCTCGAGGCTTTCGGCGGCGCGGGCCGCGCCGATGCAGTCGAACCGGGTCTTGCGCGGAGGCACGTATTCCAGCGTATTCACGTCGAGCGACAATATGACGCGTTTGCCCTTTTCGTCGCGTTCACCGGTCTTTTTGTAGAACCCGGCCCCGGTTTTTTCGCCGAGACGGTTCTCCTCGATGAGTGTCCGCAGCCACGGCTCGGGCTGGAACAGCTCGCGCTGTTCGTCGCCGGGACACCCGTGGTACACGTTGCCGATCACGTGCACATAGGTGTCCAGCCCGACGAGGTCGCAGGTCCGGAACGTGGCCGAGGAGGCGTGGCCGATGATCGGGCCGGTAAGGCTGTCAACATCGTCGACCGAGAGGCCGTCTTTGGGAAACTCGCGCATGATGAACTGGCAGGCGTACGTCAGAATGCGGTTGGCCACGAAGTTGGGCGTGTCTTTGGCGACCACGATGCCCTTGCCCAGTACATCTTCCGCGAACCGCTTCAGGGTGGCGACCACGCCGGGCAGCGTGTCCGGTCCCGGGATGATCTCAAGCAGTTTCAGATACCGGGGCGGATTGAAAAAGTGGGTGCCCAGGAAATGCCGGCGCATGTCGTCGTCCATCCCATCCACCATGGACCGGACGAGGATGCCGCTGGTGTTGGTGCTGATGATGGAGCCGGGACGACGGTGTTTCGCGGCTTCTCCCAGCACCTTCTTTTTGATGGCCAGGTCTTCCTTGACCACCTCGATCACCCAGTCGGCCTCGGCAATCCGGGGAAAATCGTCCTCGAAATTCCCGACTTCGATGAGGTCCGCATTCCCGGGCAGGTACAGGGGCGCCGGTTTGGCTTTCAGCAGCGCCGCTTTGCTGGCGGCCGCGAGCGCGTTGCGTTTTGCCCGATCCTGCCTGTCTTGCGCGCTGAGACCGGGAGGCACCATGTCGAGCATCAGGGAGGGAATGCCGCAATTGGCAAGATGCGCGGCGATCGCCCCTCCCATCACCCCCGAACCCAGCACGGCCGCACGCGTGATGTCGTCCATAGAGCGTTCTCCTTCCACCATACGAACCGAACCGCCGCCAACGGGGAGTAACAACCGCGCTGGCCGGGCCTGTTCCGCAAGGGAATGCCCGGGTGAACGGCCTTTGGTAACCGTTGGAACTGCCGGCCTGCAACGTGTTGGGATCGCACCGTTTGAATCTGCTCGAGCCCCACGACTGCTCCATCGTACAACAGAACCCGGGTGGGGTCAAGACAAACTACGAAAACAAAGCAAGGCATGTCATTTTGTCAATTCACATGCTATACTCACAGTAGACGTGGTAATCTCTTGCCATGTGGACCGTCCGGCGGGGAGTTGCCGGCGCGGACCCGAGGCACTGCATCGATTCGTCTGTATGGGGAGCCCAGTGAACGGTAGTGGAGTGCTTTGTCAGCGACACGTCAGGAGGGAGATATATGAGCCTCGCCAAAAAGCCGTACGTCGTTTTCGCCATCGTCCTGGTCCTCGCCATCGGGACAGGCTGTAGCACCTTTACCCCGAAGACCACGGCCCCGGACACCAAGGTGAAAACCCATAA
>DDYW01000184.1:0-36820 GCA_002348185.1 Candidatus Hydrogenedentes bacterium UBA2224
AGACAATAGCCCACCACTTCAGTGGTGGGAGCCTCCGCATCCCACAAGCCACAAGTCCCGTAGGGACGGCAGAATCCTCCCACCCCCGCGGGGAACACAAGACCGGGACGCGTAGTCGCGCCTGCAGGGCTGCCCCTTCCCGAGTCCCATTGAATTGTAGGGGCAGCCCCCCGTGGCTGCCCTCCGGATTGCACGCACCAGCCCAGCATGCTTGTTCTTGTAGCGTAGGCGTCTCGCCTGCATCCTTGCCTCCCGGTGGACGGTATGGACGGTATGGACGGGGCCACCTCGACCAAAGAGTCCATCTCCGTCCGCTGCCGTCTCCACCGGCACCGGCCTTACAGAGCTTTCCTCACCTTATCCGGTGATTCGGAGCCGTGGTTGTGTTTTACGCAGCATCTTACTAAGATGAACGGCGTGATGGAGTAAACGTCCGGAGGCGTCAGCGCCTCCGGGCCGCGCGCCGGCGTTTCCAGGACACAAAGGGGCGGACACTGCTTATGTCAAGAATGACGCACGCGAAACAGGAACGCATCATCGAAGCCGTCCGGCGCAATCTCGAAGGAGACGCCGCCGTCGAGTTCATCCGCGAAAGCGGGTTCGCCATGACGTCCGCGGGCATCGCCCGCCATCTGCGTTCCATGGGCGGACGCGGCCACGTCCAGGAATTGATCGAAAGCGACCTCAGCAATATCGAGATCCTCCAGCATTGCTTTCCCGATGAGGACCTGAGCCACCTGCATGAAGCGCCACCAAGCCAGCCGGAACTCTTCGATACCTCCGAGCACACGGCCGCCGTGCCTCCGCCTGATTTGACCAACCCCGGCATGTTCGACACCAGGAAAATCGCCCTGCGGCTGCCCTCCGACCTCTACGAGGCCATCCAGCTCGCCGCGCATGCCGAAAACACCAGCAAGAACCAGCTCATTGTCGATATCCTTACCTCGGCGCTTGCCCAGATGCCCAAAATGCCCCCGCAGGTTGACGAGGAAGGCACGTTGCAACCGGGCTGATCCCTGTTTTTAAACGAACCGGGCTTACGAAATCCCCTCGCGTTGATTCCCGCGCGCGACGCGTGCGTTACGCGCCATGCCCGCGTGTTTGGCCCGCATGATGGGCGTGCCGGCAAATTCTCCGCTGAATTCCGCCTCATCCATTGATTCGAGCCATATGAGGGGCGGATGCGCATGGCCCGCCCGGGGATGAAAGTCCCGTTCACCGGTAACCGGCACGTCCCTGTTCCAGGGGCAAACCTCCTGGCAGAGGTCGCACCCGAATACCCAATCGCCGAAATGGGGCTGCAGTTCCGGCGGGATCTCGCCCCGGTTCTCAATGGTGTGCCAGGAGATGCAGCGCCGCGAATCAACCACACGCGGCGCGGTGATGGCTCCCGTGGGACAGGCGTCGATGCACCGCGTGCAGGCCCCGCACAGGTCTGCCATCGGCGCGTCCGCCGCGAGGTCAAGCGTGGTCGCGATGACGCCCAGAAAGAACCACGACCCCAGGTCCCGCCGCAGGATGAGGCTGTTCTTTCCAATCCAGCCCAGTCCGGCCCGTGCCGCCCAGAACTTCTCCAGCACCGGGCCGCTGTCGATGCAGCAATAGCTCGTCCCAGTGTCCTGCAGCGAATCCATGTAAGCGGCGAGCGCGCGCAAGGGTTTTCGCAATACGCGGTGATAGTCGCGTCCCCAGGCGTACCGCGACACCCGGCCCGTGTCCGGCGGTTTGGGGGGGCGGGGCGCATGATAATTGCGCGCCACGACCACCACGGAGCGTGCACCGGGGAGTTTCAGGCGCACGTCCTGGCGCAGCGCCTTCGTGCGTGCCATCCAGTCCATGCCCGCGTGATACCCGTGGGCGAGCCACGCGCCCAGACGGTCTTCCGGATCCACCGGATCGGCGGCCGCTACGGCGCACGCGTCGAACCCCAGCTCCGCCGCACGGGCCTTGATCGATGCGCTGTGGCGCGCGCTGTCCAGGGGGGGCACCATGGGTCTATCGCAGGTTGACGCGGCTGCCGTATTGCTCGATGAGCCGCGCGTTCCATTCGTCGCCGCCGGGGAGGTTGGCCGTCTTGAAGACGGGCGGCTCGATGCCCGCGTCCGCATACGCGCAACAGACCAGGTAGACGATCTGTTCCATGATGGCGATGCCCACGAAACTCGACGTCGCCGCCGTCATCCGCTCGGTTCCCGGCACCTGCAACGCGGCGTCCCCCGCGGAGCCGCAATTGTCGATGACCACATCGCAGATCTCGTAGAGCTTCTGTTTCTGTCCCGCGCCCAATGACGCGGCCCGGGACTGGTTGAGCGACGTAAGCGCCACCGTTTTAAGCCCCAATTCCCGCGCGTAGAGGGCCATCTCGACGGGAACGGCATTCTTGCCGCTGTTCGAGACAAGAGTCAGAACCTCGCCGGGACGCGGACCGGCCTTGTCGAGGATGATCTTTGCCAGTCCGGGTGTGCGTTCGAGCTTCGTGCTCGTGGCGGGCCCTTCGTGCTGCATCAGCGCGGGAAACAGGATCGCATTCACCGGCGCCAGGCCCCCCGCCCGGTAATATACTTCCTCCCCGAGGAAATGAGAGTGTCCCGTCCCGAACACGTGCCACACCCCGCCGCGCATCAGGCTTTCGGCAATCAGGGCCGCGGCTTCCCGAATGGCGGCGGCCTGGGTCTGCTCCACTGTGTCCAGCAATTCCCGACCCACCTTGAAAAACTCGAGCATAGCGGTCTCCTTCGTCCGGCAGAGTTTTGTGTACGACGCTAGCGCCCCACGGTCTCGGGCGCAAATCCGTGCGGCAGCGCGGCAATGCGCGTCAGCCAGTCGCGGTATTCCTCCAGGGAAAACGGGGGAGAGCCGGCCACGTAATGGTTGCCGAATGCCTCGCCGCCCGTCTCCCAGCGGAGAAGATACAGTGTGCGCTCGCTGGCGTACGTGCGGATGCGGCCCACCTGCCAGTTCTGCGCCGCCGGGACGGTCGTCTCGCCCGCGCACAGAACTTCGCCCCCGGGGCGGGCGACCTCGAACCGTACCGCGGCATCCTGCCGCGTGTCGTTCGCTACGATGACGGGCAGATACTTGTCGTCTCCGGGCTCGCCCAGCATCAGGCACACCGGCCGCTGCACGCGCCGGATATACCAGTAGGCCAGCTTCTTCCCAAAATAGTAGTCCACGACCGCGTCGGAAAACTGCGGCCATCCGTCAATCAGGTTCCACCACAGAATCCCGCTGGTCCGCCATTTGCGCTGGCGCGTGGACTCAATGAAATACTTCTTCGCCTCCGCCTGCACGATCTGGCTGGCCAGGACAAACGTCTCGAGGGTGGGGGGGACGTCCCCGAAATACTCGCGGATCTGGTTGGCCATGAGCTTGATCCGGTTGCGGTCGGCCGCGTTGTGGCGCAGGTGCGACACGTCGTGGATCCGCCACTGCTCGTTGTCCTGCCAGGGCCACCGGGCGTCTTCCGCGAGGAAACGCTGGATCGACCCGGCATTGGGGCAGCCGTGGTATCCGATCTCGCCGATGAACGCCGCCGTGTACCGGACATAATACGGGCTCTTGAAATACCCCCGCGGCCCCCAGAGGTGCTGTTCGGGAAGCGCGCCCTCCGCTTCCGGCGCCCGATACGGCGAACTGGGCACGTAGGGGCGGCCCGGGTCGCACCGGTGCACCACCCGCGGCAGAATGTCCCGCGAAATCCGGTTGTGTTCCGGAGAAATCCGGTCCGACGCGTAGCATTCGTCGATCTCGTTGTCGCCGCACCACAGCGCCAGGGACGCATGGTTGCGCAGGCGCGTGACCACCGCCTCCGCTTCGTGCCGCACGCGGTCGAGAAACGCCCCGGTCTGCGGATACCGGCAACACGCGAAAACAAAATCCTGCCAGACCAGAATGCCCTTTTCATCGCACAAATCGAAGAAAGCATGGTCCTCGTACACGTTGCCGCCCCAGCAACGAATCATGGTGCAGCCAAGGTCGTCCGCCAGCGCCATTGCCTCGTCCAGACGCTGCGCGTCGCGGCTGTGGAAGGCGTCCAGGGGCACCCAGTTGGTTCCGCGCACCTGAATGGGCGTGCCGTTGACGCGAAACAGGAAATGTCCGGCGGGGTCGGGGGGCTCGTCGTAGCGGCACGCGTCGAGACCCCGGGCGCCCAGGGCATGGGGCGTTCCCGCGCTCGCGGTGCGCTCCAGGGTTACCGTGCGGAGCCCGATGCGGTCGGTCCGTTGCGCAAGCAGCTCGCCGCCGCGCACCAGCCGCGCCGTAACCGCGTAGAGATTGGGCGCTCCGTAGCCTTTCGGCCACCACAGGCGGGCGCCGGGCACGGGGATGCGGCAGGCGTCGGCCGCAAATTCCAGCGGCCAGACATGCGTGAACCGATGATCGCCGCAGATTCCCTCGAATTCCACCGAGCAGCCGAGCAGGTCGGGGTCGGGAACTCGTACCTCGAACATCACCGCCAGCACCGCTTCCCGCGCGTTAATCTCAAGAGTGCGGTAATAGATCTGCTCGAATCCGTACGCGGGACGGGGTTCGAGCCGCACGCCGCGCCAGATGCCCGCCGACACTGCCCGGGGCATGATGTCCCAGCCCCACATGTGCGGCGCTTTTCGGACATGCAACCCTTCCATGCGGTGCTCCCAGCTCAGCATCGAGGCGTCGTACGGATAGCGGCGGGCGTGGAGCATCGCCGGTTCGAGCCGGACATGCACCTGGTTCCGGCCGGACCGCAATACCCCGCCTGCCGGGAACCGATGCGGGATCAGCATGTTGTCGCTCCGTCCGATCTCCTCGCCGTTAAGCCAGACCGTCGCGTAGGTGTCCAGGCCCTCAAATACCAGGTCCCAGTCCCCGCAATCCGTGCTGCCCTCGAACTCGAACTCCCGCGCATACCACCATTCGCAGGTTTCGAGCGGGCGCAACAACCGGATGTTCCCGCCGAAAAACGGCTCGGGCAGTGTGCCGGCGCGTACGAGATCCAGCTCGACATTGCCGGGAACCAGCGCGGGCACGCACGCCGCATCGCATCCCGCCAGTTGCCCGGGATGCTTCGGCGCGTCCCGCGACGCTTGAAAACACGTGAGTGACCAGGTTCCGTCCAGAGAAATGCTCTTCATCGGCCGTTCCATATCCCCTGCGGGGAGGTTTGCTGTGGTCCTTAGCATAGTGGTTTGACCCGATGTCAAATCAAGTCGCTTGACGATTCCCGCGTTTTGGGACGAATATAGGGGCCTGCCAGGTGTACTCTTACCGGGACACAGGACGGACGAGAGGGGACTGCCATGCCGGGGTTCGATCCGTATGACAGAGGCCGCGGCGGCCTCGATCTGGACCAGGTGCTGAACGGGTTCCTGACCCTGCTCCACATCGCCACGGCGCTTTTCGGCGCTGTGCTGCTCGTCGTCGCGTTCATGTTTGCGCTTCGCGTCTTTGACGTGGTGGAGAACTTCGTGGCGCACCCCGACCGGATGGCCGAGTATGTCCGGATCATCCGGGCGAACGATAAGCTGCTGCCGCCCGTCGAGGAACTCTCCAGCGAACCCGGTAACCCGCCCGTGCCCACGAACGAACAAACCGCCGTGGAAACGGCCCCCGCCAGAGCGGCGGCGTCTTGGAATGACCCCGATGTCTTCGAACGCATGGCGGACCGGGTTCTGGCCGTCCTGATCATGGCGGTGTATGCCATCATCCCCATCGGCATGGCGCTCGTGGGGCTCAAGATCGTGGTCGCCATGCTTTCGCGCAGGCGCGGCGCGCGACCGGCACAGGAAAAGAGCGAGCCGGACCTCGCCGAGGACGAGGACGTCATTGCGGAGAGCGCCAAACCGCAGATCGACACCCGCGCCTGAGCAGCTCTTCCCCCATAATCGGTCTCGCGCATCGCCCCGCCCGTTGCGTCTCGACGGCCCGCCGGGCCTGTGCAGATGATCTTCGCGCGCTGTTGAGGTATCCTTCCTCAAAAGGGTTGTTGGCCCAACACACTGTCGGGAGAACTGTTGTGAACGCATACCACCGCATTTCCAGAAGACGCTTCATGGCATCGTCGCTTGCGGGCGCGGCCGCGCTCGGATGGGGAGCAAAGACCCGCGCCCAGGTCCCCGGCCCCGATCGATGGATCCTGCTGGCGGACGCCCATATCCCCGGCGACCGCGACCGCGCGGAAGGTAAGCCGCCCGTCAAACCCGTTGAGAAATTCGCCGCGATGCGCACCGGCGTGCTCGCGCTCGATTACACGCCCGCCGGAGTCCTCATCGCGGGAGATTGCGTCTTCCTCCACGGCGAGCACGAGGATTACGTCACGCTGAAAGAGGAGTCGCAGCCCCTTGCGGATGCCGGCATCCCCCTCCACATGTCAATGGGCAACCACGACAACCGCCAACGATTCTGGGGCGTCTTTCCCGATCATCAGAAACGGAGCGCAGGGGCAGTCGAGGGGAAACATGCGTATATCCTGGACGCCCCCCGCGCCACGTGGTTCGTACTCGACTCCAATCGCGAAACCGATTTCACGCCCGGGGAGTTTGGCGCTGCCCAGCTCGAATGGCTCGCGAACGAACTCGACCAGCGTCCAGACAAACCGGCCCTGCTGATCGCCCATCACTATCCCGAAGGCGAAAACGGCCTGCTCGATTTCCCCGCGTTCTGGAGCGTCATCCAGCCCCGGAAACAGGTGAAGGCCTACGTCTACGGCCACAGCCACGTCTGGTCGCAACAGCAGCGCGAGGGGATTCACTTCATCAATCTTCCCGGGCTGGCCTGGTTGTTCTCGGAAGCGGGCGTACCGCGCGCCTGGGTCGAGGCGGCCGTCCACGACGATCGCGCCGAACTCGGTGTCCGTGTCATGAACGGCGTCACACTGCCCGATGGCGGAAACTACACGCTCCCCTGGCGAACCTGAGCCGCTGCATCACCCCGGTGCTCGGCGCCGCTTCGTGTTAATGTCACGCGTCTTCTTTCTGTTACACTGGATGGCGGGCGGGTGGGTGTAGCCCAAGCACAGGGAGAAGGTCCGCGGTGAAACAGCTGGGCATCTGCGGCGGGCGTGAGATGAGCCCCCGCCAGGGCTGCGCACGGCCGGGCCACGCCTTTATCGCGCCGGACAGCTCGCGCAGGGTGTGGCATCGGTGTGAGATAGGAGAAGTCAGGTGAAGAAGCACAACGGAATCCTGCGCACCCGGTGGGTGGCGCTTACCGCGCTGGTGGTTCTTGGGGCCCTGGGCGCCTCGGTCAGCCAGGTGCGCCTGCCCCTCTTCCGGGGATACTGGTATCCCGACACGGCGGAAACGCTGCGAACGGCCTGCGAACAGTACCTCAATGAGGCCCAACTGCCCATGCCCGTCCGGGGGCGCATCATCGCCTGCGTGAGTCCCAATGCCGGCTATGCGAATTCCGGGCTCGTCATGGCGCATGCCTTCAAGGCATTGGAAGCCGGACAGTACGACCGCGTCATCGTGTTGACGGGAGCGCATAGCGCCCGCTTTTCAGGCTGCTCCATTCCCCTCGTCCAGTATTACGCCACCCCCCTCGGCCTCGTTGATCTCGATATCGCTACCTGCCGACGGCTCTCGATGTCATCCCTCGTCGAGTCGCGCTCAGTGCTGTACCGGGTGACCCGCGGAGGCAACGACAAGCGTCTGGCCATTCACGAGACCGAACACGGCATCGAGGTGGTGCTGCCGTTCCTCCAGACCACCCTGGGAAGCTTCGAACTTGTCCCCATCGTTGTGGGCGACTTGCTGGACGCCGATGGCCGGATTCGGGAAAGCGCCATCGACTCGCTCGTGAACCTCTTGAAGCGCATTGTAGACGACCGGACCCTCATCGTCGTCAGTTCCAATCTGACGTACTACGGCGAGCGCTACGGGTACACCCCCTTCAAAGAGAACCCCGCCGAGGGGATCGAATGGCTGGATAAACAGGCGCTCCACTATGTCTTGAACCGCGACCGCCGGGGGTTCCTCGATTACCTCGAAAAAACGCGCAACCCGATTGATGGGGCCGCCCCGCTGGCCATTCTCATGACCCTGCTGCCCGAACGCGTGGAGGGCTACCTGCTCAACTACAAGACCGCTGCGCGCGAAATGGGGGAGGGGGGCTCCTCGGTCTCGTACGCCGCACTGGTGTTTGCCGATCCCGCCGCGCCTCCAAACGAGCGCCGCGAGACCAGGCAGGTGCAGCCATGGGAACCCGCGGATGTGTCCGACATCTCGCTCTATGGTCCCATGGCGCCCGTCAGCGGCGAAGACACCGCCGGCCGCCTGTCGCAGAAGGGCGAAACCGCAGGCGGAGAATGATCCCTGCCCTGGCCGCGGGCTCAGCGGAAGTCCGGCAGAGCGTTGCGCAATAGCGCGCACAGCCTCGCCGAGGCGTCGCGCGCCGTCGCCAGCACGTGGTCGTGCGTCAATCGCTGAACCCGGCAGCAGGTGTTCGTGATGCACGACACCACGGCCGTGCGCAAACCGAGCCTGTGCGCCGCCGCCATTTCAGGCGCGGTGCTCATCCCGACCGCGCCGGCGCCCATGCTCCGCAGCGCGCCGATTTCCGCACGCGTCTCATAGCTCGGCCCGTGAACCCACGCGTAGACCCCCGTTGCGTCGCACGCCGGCACGAGCCAGTCCGGCAACAGCTCACCGGGCTGTTCCGGCCAGCGGCGGCAGGGCCAGGTGATGACCCGCTCCACCGCCAGGAGATGACCGGGCTCCAATTCAGGCAATAGTCCGCCCGCGGCGTTTGTGAATACCACGCACTCGACGCCCATCGCGGCGAGCGCCCGCACCGGCGCCGTCAGTTCATCAAAACCGATGCCCTCATAGATGTGGCGGCGTCCCCGTTGCAGTATCAGAGGCACACCCGCGCATTCCCCGGCGGCAAACGTCCCGGGGTGCCCGGCAACCTGCGCGGGGCTGCAGTGTTCAAACGCGCTGAACGGCTTTTCCCACACCGGGCGGTCGAGGAGGCCTCCCAGCTCAAGGCCGGAGCCCGTAACGATCGCGATGCGGGGGCGCAGGGTCATGTCTTCCACGCCACCGGAAGCAGATACCGCTCGTAGAGCTCCAGGGCGTACGAATCCGTCATCCCCGCGACGAAATCCACGATCCGCCGCTCCAGGGGCTCTCCGCTGGACGTCTGATTCAGAACCGGTTCCGGCGGATTCGAGAGCAGGTAGGCGTACAGCTCGCGCAAGACTTTCTTGGCCTTTTCAATTTCGCGCTGGATGGTCTCACACGGATAGACTTCGCGATACAGGTAATCCCGCAGCAGGCACGTGCTCTCACGCACCGCGGGCACAATGTCAATCCCGCCGTCGTTCGAGCCCTCGATGATCCCCCTGACCATGGCGTCAATGCGTTCCGACGACGTCTCTCCGAGGTGTTTCAGGGCGGGCGCGGGGAGATCCGACGGACGCAGGATGCCCCCCCGCACGGCGTCGTCTATGTCGTGGTTGATGTAGGCCACCGCATCGCAGATGGCCACGATCCGGCCTTCCAGCGTCGCGGACGAGGACTCCTGCTCTCCCCGCAGAATGCTCTTGCCCTTGGAATGATTCGCGATCCCGTCGCGCACCTCGAAGGTCAGATTCAACCCGGGGCCCCGGTAGGTGCTTTCCAGTTTCTCGACGATGCGCAGACTTTGCGCTGCGTGGTTGAAGCCCTCCGAGTACACCGAATTCAGCACGAACTCGCCCGCATGCCCGAACGGAGCATGCCCCAGGTCGTGGGCCAGGGCAATGGCCTCGGTGAGATCCTCGTTCAGAAACAGGGCCCGCGCCACCGTCCGCGCGATCTGGGCCACCTCGAGCGTGTGAGTCAGGCGGGTGCGGTAGTGGTCCCGTTCCGGCGCCAGAAACACCTGGGTCTTCTGTTTGAGCCGCCGAAAGGCCTTCGAGTGGATCACCCGGTCGCGATCACGCTGGTACGCGGTCCGGAACGCGTGCTCGGGTTCGTCGACGACCCGCCCGCGGCTGTTCGCCACCAGCATGGCATACGGACTCAGGGTCTCCCGTTCCCGCTGCTCAATCTGCTCACGGACGGTCACGGAGGGGCGCTCACTTTCCTTTGAAAAGGCGGCGCGCCAGTTCGACGGGCAGGCCCGCCTGCATGATCTTCAGGGCGCATGCGTCGATGTCATATTCAACACGGCAGAACTCGAAGGTCCGGTTGTCCGTGTCAAACAGACCGAAGGCGGCCCGGGGGTCGCGGTCGCGCGGTTGCCCCGCCGCCCCGGGATTGATGAAATACCGGTTCATCGGACTGAGCTGGCACACCCCTTCCGGGGGCGTCGCCGCCGTATTCCCCTTCTCGCTGAAAAACGAGGCCCGATGGCTGTGACCGAAAAAACAGATATTGATCTCGCGGCCGTTCAGGTACTCCAGTTGCCGCACCGCGTCGAGCCAGTCAATGATGTAGTCGTCGCGATTGCTGGGCGATCCGTGCACCCCCAGGCAGTCCGAATTGAACACGATCTGCTCATGACAGCTCGCCAGCCAGCGCCGGTTGTCGTCGCGAATCTGCTCATACTGCCATTCGATCGCCTTCTTGGCCGCCGCCCGGAAAAACCACGGATCCTCCAACCCGCATACCGCCGCGTCGTGGTTCCCCATGATCGTGGGGATGCCCCGCTCCCGGATGATGTCCACCACTTCATTGGGATTCGCGTTGTACCCCGTCAGGTCGCCCAAACAGATGATGCGGTCCGGTTGCCGTTCGTCTATCCGCTTGAATACCGCAAGGGTGGCCTCCAGATTCGCATGAAGGTCCGATATGATCGCAATTAACATCTACTCGTCCTTGAGGGAAATCGCTCTACCTTGTTACGGCAGTGTTTACTCCGATGCTTGCCTGGACTTGTCTTTCTCGATGATGCGGCGCAACTGGGAGACTTTCTTGCGGGCATGCGGGTTTGACGGATCCACCTCGAGTATCTTCTGCATTCCCGCCAGCGCCTTCTCATATTCGCGGCGTTTGATGAACTGCACCGCGATATTGTATTCCGTAGCCAATATCTTCTTTCGAAGACGCGGAGACCGGGGCTGGGCCTTCGTCGCCGCCTTGTACTGCTCGAGCGCCGCCGGATAGTTGCGGGTCTCAAAGTAGAAATCGCCCATGGACTCCTCGTGCGTCAAGTCCGCGGAGGCGGCTTCTTTTCTGCGCTCCTCAATCTCCCGTGCTCGCTTCTGCTCGTACTCCTCCGGAGTGTACACGTTCACCAGCGCCGAGCGCTCCACCAGGATCGAAATGTTGTTGCTCGCCGAGTCCGTGGGAATCAGAAAAAACCGCTCCGCCTCCGGATCGTACGGCTGGAGCGTGAATCCACGAATCACCTCGCCGTCCTCAAATTCGCAGATCCGCTCGCCGCCCTCCGGATGGTACTCGGGATACCGCTGGTGGGCGTCAAAATGCCCATCAAAACTCTTGACCTGAAACACGGCCTTCAATTGGTTAAAACGGACCTGCACCGTCTCTCCCGTTGCCGCGCCTTCCCGCGTCATCGTGTCCAGATAAAACCCGGTGTCCTGAGGATTCAACGCGAAACAGACGCCGTAGCTGGCCTTGCCATCCTTGAAACGCACCACAAGCCGCTGGCGCGGATGTTTGCGCCGCGCCTCGGTGCGCTTCTGTTCAAGGTACTTCTTGCGCAGTTCCTTCTGCTCGTTCCATCGCTGACGCAACACGGTGCCGATGTGCGTCTTGTGGATCGACGTCACATAGAGGCCCTGGCGGCCGATCTGGTTCAGGGCGTCGTTTTCCGTCTCGGCCTCAATCACCCCCGAGGTCTCTTTGCCCTCGGCGTCGATCGCCTTATAGTCGTACTTTGGCACTGCCCCGTCTCCTCAGGCGTAGCCATGCACACCGCCCTTGCGCCCGATTCGAATCGAAAATCGTGCCGCAAAAAAACGGTCCACACGACACTCCAATTCGAAACCTTAACACGAAATCGCGGGCCTGTCAAAGGATTAAAAATGCTTAACCCGTTGATAGTGCTAAGCTTCTGCCGTGCCCCACCCCAAACGACTCTCCGGCAGACTCTTGGATCGCCCGACAGCGATCGTGCGAGCTTTTCGAGTTCCATTCTATGCCATCCCCTTGACGATTACAAGCGAACTTTCCGGGGGTATTCCCTTTGCTCACGCCTACATACAGCGCGGCTTGCCGGACCGGCGACGCACGCCGCCCTACCGTCGCTTCCCTCCGCGCTTGCGGCGCAACATCGAGGCGAAATCGCCGAGCTCGTCCACCCGCAAGACATGGCACGCTCCCAGGTACCCCGCGGCGCAGGCTAGAAGCAGGGCACTGACCGACGTTAGCCGTGCGAGGCCCGTGTCCGCGGGCCAGAGGGCCGCAACACGCGTGTATGCGGCATAGCCCGTCGCGGTCATCACCGCGCCGGCGACGGTCATGCGGAGAAGCGCCGTGAAAAACGCACTGTTCCACAGGGGGCCATGGCGCATAACCAGCAGGTAGTACAGGCCCCCGAAGTTCACCGTATAGGAGATCACGGTAGCCAGGGCCAGACCGCGGTATCCCAGCGGCTTCACCATCGCGACATTCAGAAGAATGTTCAGCAGCATGCTCGCGCTGGCCACGATCACCGGGGTCTTGGTATCGCCGACGCAAAAGAACCCGGTTACGCCGACCTTGATCCACGCGAACGCGAGGAGTCCAAGGGAATAAATGCTCAGCGCACCCACCGTCAATTCCGTCTGGGCCGGGGTCCAGTCGCCCCGTTCAAAGAGCAGGCGAACAATCGGCTCTCCAAAGAACAGCAGGCCCAGCAGAGATGGACAGACAAGAAAGTAGCTCTGCCGGAACCCCGTCATCAGCGTCTCCCGGATCTCCTTCACCCGGTTCCGGGCCGCCGCCTGCGAGAGGAGCGGTAGAATGGCCACCGCTACGGCAAACCCAAACATCGACAGAGGGAGCTGGATAAGACGGTTCGCATAGTAAAACGCGCTTACGATCCCTTCGTCCAGGCTGCGGGCAAACAGGGCGTCGACGAGTTTGTTGACTTCACCCGCGGCCTGTCCCACCAGCACCGGCGCCATAAGGGTGTAAATCTTCCAGACCCCGGCGTGTCGCTGCCTGAAATTCGGGAGCCAGATCCCCGTCTTTCTTCCCAGCGACACATACAGCACCGCCAACTGGGCAATGCCGCCCAGCCACACGCCCAGAACCAGCGCATAGGCCGGGTCCCGAAAACTGTTGCGAAACAGAAGGCAGCACGCGATCAGCGCGACGTTCAGCAGGGCGGGCGACCAGGAGGGCGTCGCGTACTCCCGCAGCGTGTACAGGGGCCCCATCGCAAACACGGCCATCCCGATGAAAAACAGATACGGGAACGTCCACCGGGCAAGCACCGTGATCAGTCCCAGCTCTTCCGGAGACAGCGTCTCTCCGCCGGTGATGGGTTTCAGCGTGTTGAGGCCGCCCAGCAGGATGGGGACAAGTACCGTCCCCAGCGCCGTCAGCCCCAGGAGCACCAGCAGCATGGACGCCATGGCCGAGGACACCAGCTTCTTGAACTCCCCGTCCCCGTCGTTTTCGACCGTCTTGGTATACACCGGCACAAACGCGGCGTTCAGGGCGCCTTCGCCAATCATGTCCCGCAGCATGTTGGGCAGTTTGAACGCGAGGATGAAGGCGTCCCGGGAACCCACCGCTACCAGCGCCCCCACCACCATGTCCCGGAAAAGTCCCAGAACGCGGCTGAGCATCGTGCCGCCCGCGAAGATGGACGCCAGGCGGGCACTCAGGCGCGCGGAATGGTTCGGTGTCTGACTCATGGTCCTCTATGGCCCCCGATAGCTCTCATGGCGCCTGAGCGACCGGGGGACGGCCTCGAAAGACAAGCGCAAGCACCACGAGAAGCGCCACGGCCGCCACCGAGGCCTGAGGGACGCGCTGGGGCGCCCACGGCACGGGGCGCGCCGCCGGTTCCGCTACGGGCAGCGCGCCCACGCAACGGAACTGCTTCGTGTCCCGGGGCGACAGGTCCCCCCGAAGCCGGTGAAACCCGCCGTACGGCGTCACCATCGCGTTCGTGGCCGAGAAGCGGCCCCAGGGGTCAAACACGCCGGAGATCCCCGTATTCGCACAGTGGACGACCGCCAGCCGGGTCTCGATCGCGCGCAGCCGGGCCTGCTCCAGCTCCTGCTCCAGCGCGTTGCTCGAGCCAAACCAGCCCAGATTGGTGATGACCACCAGGAAATCCGCCCCCTGCCGGCGCAACGCCTCGCTCATCTCAGCAAAGAGCACCTCAAAACAGATCAGCGGGCCGAACGTGCGTTCGTCCAGCGAAAACACCCGTGTCTCGCGGCCGGGTTCCACATCGCTGATGATCGGAACGATCTTCTGGATGAACGGAAAATGCGACCCAAACGGCACATACTCCCCAAAGGGCGCCAGGTGAATCTTGTCGTAATACCCGTCCAGCGTGCCATCGGAGGAGATGAGAAAACTCGAGTTTCGGGACCGCCCGGTCTCCGCATCCGTGCGCTGCGACCCCGTAAAAAGCGCGGCGCCGGTGTCCCGGGTCAGCGCCTCGATCGGGGCGAAGATCTCGGGAAGCGTCAGTTCGTCCATCACCAGGGTTTCCGGCCAGACAAACAGGTCTACGGGTTCATTTTCGGCAAGCACGCGCGATTTCTGCGCGGCGCTGCGGACCATTTCCACCGTGTACTCGGGGTCCCATTTCATTTCCAGCGGGAAATTCGATTGGAACACGCCCACCTGGAATGGGGGAGAGGCATACGCAGCCGGTTGCACCAGAGCCATTCCCACCCCGTGGGTCCCGATCAGCAGCGACAGGGCAATCGCCGCGCGCGCAAACCGGAGCCGGCGCGTATAGAGCACTTCCGCAAGCAGCGCGTTGAATGCGACAAGCACCCCCGCCACGAGGGGCGTCCCTCCGATGGCGGCAAGCTGGAGCAGCGGGAGATCCTTGCCCTGCGAATACGCCAGATTGCTCCAGCCAAAGCCGCTGAGCAGATGGTTCTGCGCATACTCCATGGCCATCCACAGCACCGCGAACAGCACGGCCCCCGGCATCCACGGAAGCCGGCCCCGCAGCCAGGACCAGGCGGCGCCCGTTGCCGCCCAATACGCGGCCATCACAAGGCAAACCGCCTGCTGGCCCCAGAACGCCCAGCCTCCCGCCCAATAGAAATTGGTGAGCAGCCACTGAAGAAGCACGCTGTGAAAGGCCCACCCGGCCACAAAAAAACGCGCAGCCGTGACCCTCGGGGCGGAGTCGCGGCATGCGTAAAGCAACGGCGTCAGCGCGACCCAGGCCAGAAAATAAAGGTGCCAGGTGGGGAAGCACAGCGCGAGTATTACGCCGCTCAGCAACGGGGCCCCCCCTTGTCGGATCATCGTCTTCATCGTGGCGGGATCATGCGCATGACCAGGCCCCCAATTCAACTCCGATGGCTGTGCCGCGGCGGGCACGCCGCGCCGAAAAAAACCGGCAGGCCAAGCGTCTGGCCTGCCGGGACGTTACGGGAATCGCGCAACCATCGGAAAACTACAGCTCGTCCTCCATGATCTCGATCTCCTGCTCGATGCGGTCCAGGTTCTTCCATTTCTCCTCGCGCCAGAAATTGAGGGCGCTGATGGCTTCCGGCCGGAGATTGCGAAGGTCTACGATCGTCGGGGAAAGGAAAATCAGCAGGTGCGAATTGCGCGCTTCCACCCGGCGTCCGCGGAACGGCGCCCCCAGCACCGGCAACTTCCCCACCAGGGGAATGCGGCGCTCGGTTTTCGTCACATTGCGCGTCGACAAGCCGCCGATCACCAGCGTCTGGCCGTTCGGCACCAGCACCTGGCCCGTCTGTTCCCGCGTCGAAAACACGGGGAGGTCGATGCCGCGAATGGGACTCGAAGGCAACTGGTCGACCACATTCAGTTTGGCCAGGTTGATCTCGATCATGTCGTCGTTGAGTATCACCGGTTGAATGCTCAGATTGACACCCACCGCGCGCCACGTCACCTGAAGCTGCGCCCGGCCCTTCTGATAGATCAACGACTGGTACGGGATTTCTTCGCCCGCGTGAATCTCCGCCGTCCCGTTCTCCACCACCAGCAGTTCCGGTTTCGAAATCAGGTCGGCATCCGACTTCTGCTCAATCCCGCGGATGATCCCGTCAATCGTGCCCGTGCCGCTGTCGATGATGCTGAACGTAATGCCCGCGCCGCTCTGCGTTGTGATGGCGTCTCCCTGCAGGGCGCTTCCCTGGGCCACGCTCGCGGGGAAATCCGGCGTCAGACGCACATTGTCGGCATACGGGTTGGCGTCCGCGGCAGGAAGCGTTACCTGAAACGAATTCGGGTCGAATACCCGCGTGGAAACCCGCTCCACACTCCCGCTGTTTTCATTGCCCCGCACGAACCGCGTGTAATCCAGGTTCGTTCCGATATCCCGCAACCCGTCTTCCGTGGTCTCGCTGATCCACACCTGGATCTGAACCTGGCGGATCGCTTCGACCTGCTGCGCGGCCGGCGGCGCCTCAACGGGCGGCGGGGGAGGCGTCTCCTCACCGGCCAGGGCGATGCCTGCCATAATTCCGAGCAGCGCGAGTGCTGGCAGAACCCGTTGGATAACCATTACTTGTCTTCCTCCATTTTCAACTCGGAATCGATCCCCGTGCCGGACGAACCGCCCGTTATCGCGTCGCCGAGGTTCTGCGGAATGGACGATACCCCTTCAAGAATGTCCGTCAGCAAGCCCGTAGGCGATACCTTGCTGGACGGCGTCTCCTCTCCCAGGTTGACGAATCCATGTTCATCGGCCACGACGAACGGCGCACGCCACAGCTCGGACTTGATGAAAAAGACCAGTTCACGGCGGCCTTCATCCGCTTCCCGGTGGCCAAAGGTCGTCGAGAGTGGCGCGCCGATAAAATTGCCGGGAATGAAGTTCTCAGCCACGCCGACCGCCACGTCCTCGGCCTGGGTCAGCCAGGGAACCGTCTCGAGGCTCTTCTGCTTGGTGTTGCGGTACAGACCGCCCAGCACCAGCACCTGCCCGTTTCGCACCCATACGTCGGTCATAATGCTTCGCGTAATGAACACCGGCGCGGTGATCTGGTTGCCGCCCTCAAGACTGTCGTCCAGCGCGATCACGATGCGCGAACCCAGCTCCTTGACCTCCGCCTGAACCTGCAGATTCACATACGTGTCTTCCAGGGTGGCCCAGTTCCCGTCGTCGTCGGTCACTTTCGGCACCTTCAGCGTGAGGGCTACGCCGGTATCGCGGAACGAAGTGGCCTGCACCGTCGTGGCGCCCACCACCGTCGTGTCTTCGTACGGAATCTCGCGCACCGTCTTGATGACGGTCCCCGGCCGCTCCGCGCCGATCATCACCATCGCCTTGGGGCGCGACAGGATGTACGCGCGGTTTTCGTCCACCAGCGCCTGCAACACCATCTCGATGTCGCCGTAATTCGTGGAAATGTTGTCCAAAAAAACCGTCAAACCTTCCAGACGGTTGCCCGAGTCCGTTGGAAAGGTCAAATCGGCCGTCCGGATGGCCCCATTACCGCTGGTGACACGGCCATACAGGCGCTCCTTGTTCCGGCGCGAGAAGAAAGCGCTGAACCCCGTCTCCACGTTCTTTTCCGTCTGGAACTCAACCACCTTTACAGACACATTGACCTGTCGGGGGGCTTGCGTATCCAGCGGCAGCGCAGGCGCGGGCGGGGGAGGCGCCGCTTCCGGGGCCGGTGCAGCCTCCGGAGCCGGCGCGGGCGCGGCCTCCGGGGCCGGCGCGGCGGCTTCTTCCCCGGCGTATCCTGCCGGTGCGATCAGCCCCACTGCCAGTACAACGAAACCAAACAAATACCATTTTCGCATTGCTGACCTACCGTTGAAATGTTCCGATGGCCTCATACCGAGTCACATTCTCGATATCGTCGAAGATGCTGAAGCGCACCACAAACGCGCGTGCTTCACCAGGATTCAAACGGCCGATATTGACCGTGCTCGTGTCGTAAATCATGTTGCCGAACCCGTACACCGTCACGTTCACCTGCACACCGTACAAGACACTGTCGCCGCGGTTGTGGGCCTGGCCCGTGACCACATAAAAGTCCTGTCCCCGGTAATAGGACCGCTCGCCGGCGCCGACATCCGTGCCGCCGCGGAAATCGTTGAGGTTGGTGATGACAAGCGGCTCTTCCACAATGGACCGCTTCTGCCGTTCTTCCGGCGTCAGCAACGTGTAGCTGCCGTCGGGTTTGAACTCGATGCGCTCCTTCAGGCGCACATCGGTGGCGTACGTGGGGTACTTCTCGATGATGTTGGCGTACAGCTCACCCGCCATGTCGTAATCGCCGCGCTTCCACAGCAGATCCGCCAGTTCCCATTTGGCCTTGTAGTTCGCGGGCTCTTCCTTGACCGTGTTCCACAGGACCGTAATCGAGGCATCGAGCTGGTCCGGCGAGCCAAACTCGTCGGTGTACTCCTTGCGCAAATCCGCGATGCGCTGCGCACACTCCTCCGCGTACCGTCCGTGCGGGGACTCGTGCAGGTATTCCTCAAAAAGATTGATCGCGTCCCGATAGCTCTTGATGTTGTAATACGCGACCGCCAGCCAGTACCGGGCATCCATGGACGCATCCGAATACGGGTATTTCTGGATGACCTGGAGCAGACGCGGAATCACGATGTTGTAATCCCCCGCCTCTATCATCCGGCGCGCTTCCTCGACCTGCTTGTCGGCCGAACCTTCCTCCAGCACCCGGTTCTTGGTGACCGGAGTCGCCGTCATGGGCACGTTGCTTGAAGGCGTCGTGCACCCCACCAGCTGCACGACGAATCCAACAAGACTCACCATTACCAGGATCTTAGCGGTCGTTTGTGCTCGTTGCATAGTTGACTTCTCGCAGGAATCACCCTCGCCCCTGAAGCAACCCATTTGCTTCCACGGAGTGTCTGGCTCGTGTTCCCTTTTCCTATCGGTTGCCGGCCTTCTTCAGATTCTCTTGCATGGTCTTGATGACCAGTTCGGTGACATCGTCCGCGGGGATTGCGGGTTCCACGCCGCCCAGGTAGCCCTCAGCGGCTATGAGGTCGTACTCAGACTCCTGCCCCACCTGGGCAATCGTCCGGACGGCCCGGTCGCTCGCCTGGCTGATCAGAATCCAGTACCGCCCCGTTCCGCGCTCAATCTTCTGGTCTTTGAGCTCCTTATATTCCGGGGTTTCCACGATGATCTCCTGGTAGCGCACTTCCGCGGGCTTCTCGAACGAGCTGGGAAGCCCCCAATAAATCTTCTGGGGGTCAACCTGCTTGTCTTCAATCGAATACGCCACGGCATACGAAATGCATATGCCCAGGACAAACCCAGCGACCACTGCTATCCTAACTGATTTACTCATGGTTTTCCTACCCTCTCTTATTTCGCGGCGCGGGCGGTCGTACCCTGCTGCCCGCACTTCCCCATCAACCCATCCTTGACAGGCGAGGTCGCGAGGATGCCATGGTACCGGCAAAGTGCGAACCCTGTCAAGTAATTACCCGAGCCCCGCACACTCCCCATGCAGGTTCCCGGAACGTTCAACTGCGTGTTCTCGACTCTTCGCACTGTGCAGTGGAGGCAAAAAAATACACGCTTCCTCTCACTCACCGAAAACTACAATCCCCCCCGCTTTCAAAAGGTTCCACTGAATTCACGCCGTAGGGCGCTTGACACCCACTGAAAAACTATACCATGATTCGCTGAAAACGCTACCGAAAGCCGAAAATTTATTGACTTTAGTGAATTTTATGCCGTATGTGCGCTCTGGTGTGCCGCACCCCGACCCTCCCTAACGAATTTCCCTCCAATCGCTTGCCGCGTCAACGAAAAGGCCGGCCCACCCGTTATCGACTTTGACACGCCGTTGCGTTGCCTCTAGAATGTGCACAATAAACAGCCGGGGCCCTCATTGTGTTCCGAGAGGATTGATCTATGCCGCGCTCTCGCCGAACGTCCTTCGCATGCATTCTGTCCTGCCTCTGCCTGAGCCTCGCGGGCGCTGCCACGACCGGGGCTGTGCAGGCGGAGCCATCCCCCGGGGCTGCCGGCACGCGGGTCTGGGCGCGCCCGTCCGGCCATCAGGATGGCTCGCATACCACGGCGTCGTTTCACCTGGAGGACGTGACGTCCGTCGAGGGCGCCCTGGCGATTCCCTGCGAAGTTCAGATCGGCGCCGCGCTGGAGCAGCCGCAGGCACGGCTGTACATATACGACGGGCAGGGGAACGCGCTCTTCGAGGGCAGGTCCGAGCTGGACGGGGTCCAGGGGAGCTTCCATCCCGCGTTCGCGTGGCCCCTGGAGAATGTTGACGACGGGGTCTACCGCGCCCGTCTCGAAGTCGTGCACGCCCTCAACCAGCCCCTGGCATGGCGCGAGGTCCATCTCGAAAAACGCACCTGGGAAACGCTCTCGGCGCACATGGCGCAACTGAGCGGCCTGGTCGGCTTGGTCAGGGAGAGCATTCAGGGAGCCCGGGAGACCGACGTGCCCCTCTACGCGTCCATGCGGGCGACCATCGCTTCGGACGCGCTGCAGCGGGCGGAAGCCCTGCTTCAGGAGGGCGATTGGCCCCAGGCCGCCGCGCTCACCGAGTTCGCGGCGACGTCGTGCGATTCCGCGCGCGTCCTGCTTACCTTCGCTTCTCTGACCCCCGAACTGGGCGTACCGGGGCCGATCCCCTCCGCCACATCGCTCGAAATTCGCGAAGGCGCCTTCTATGCCCCCGCATCCGAACCGGTGTTCCTGTTCGGGTTCCACGATCCCGCCGCCAACCCGCGCTCTCTCAGCTTGCTTGACCGGTATGGGCTGAATTTCGCCGCGATCGACGTGTCCCCCGCGGAGCTCCTGCTGGAAGGCGGCGTCAACCTGGACACCATGACGCGCGTCGACACCTATCTCGAGAACGCGGATGCCCTGGGCATCGGCGTGACGGTCGCATTGGCGGCGGACATCGCCCCGGCGTGGCTGGGCGCCGCGGCTCCCGCCGCTTCCCCGGAAACGCACGCGCCGGCCCGGGTCCGCGACCCCCGCGACGCGCGCGCGCTCGGCCAGCGGCACCTCGATGCCGTCGCCCCGCTCCTCAAACGGCATCCCTCTGTTAACGGGATCAGCCTGGCGTCCGCACCCGCGTTTCGCTGGGAGACCGAAGAAGTGCGCCAGAGCTTTCAGCAGGCCGTGGTCCGGAAGTACAACCAGGACCGGCGAGCCGTAAACCGCGCCTGGCGAACCCACATGCGCGTGCTGGACGACATTCAAATCCTCTGGGACTATGAGCAGCCCTCGTATCAATACGATTGGCAGACCTGGCACCAGCATCTGGTTTCGAGCCATTTCATCTGGCTCGCTGAGTATGCGGACCGTACGTTGAGCGGCCTCCCCGCCCAGATCACCCTGCCCGGCACGGTCCTCCAGAAAGGCGAGGCCCGCACGGGCATCGACCGCCAGGCGCTGGCGGGCATTGCCGATGTGACCGCGTGCACCGCGTCCTACACGTTTGGCGAATCGATGTACGCGGTGCCGTTCACCGGCCCCGACCTCTCTTTCCGGCTGCTCCGTTCGCTGGCGCCCGCCAATCCTCTGATGATCTTGGACCTCAACTTTGATCTCAGCCTCGTTCCCGCCGGCGCCGGCGCTTCCCGCTGCGTGCACACCGCCCTCTGGGATGCCGCCATCGCAGGTGTGAACGGTTTTGCAGCCAATCCGGCCGTTTTCGGGCAGAATCCTGGAGGCCTCGACGGTTTCACTACGGCCTGCGCCGATCTAAACCGCCTGGGGGAAATCGTCACTGCCTTTCAACGGACGGAAGCCCCCATCGCGATTCTCTGGAGCACGCCCTCCCAGATTTATCACGATGGCGAAACCTTTCTCGAATCCGTTCAGCGGGTCTACGAGGGGAGCGCGTTCTTCGGTTTTCCTATCCGTTTTATTACCGAAGAAACCTGCATCGCGGGGGGACTCGCCGATGTTTCCGTGCTGGCCATGCCGGAGGTCCCCGCGCTGGCCGATGCGACCTTTGAAGCCATAGACGCCTATGCCAGGGCCGGCGGAATAATTATCCGCAGCGGACGCCCCGCGGCGTATACGCCCGCCGGCACGTCGCGCCATGACGTGATCACCCAGACGCCGCGCACCATTTTTGTCCGGGCCTCCGACACGCCCACGGTCTATCTGCACGCCCTCGATGCCGCGTATGTGTTCGGCGCGCTGCCGCCTGTCCCCCGAACCATCAATAACTACGGCTATCCTCTGGAGGGGGTCAAGAGCCGCTACGCCCAACGGGACGGACAGGAGTACCTCTACGTGGTCAATCTCCGAAAAGAGCCGGTACGGGTCGACTTGTTCGGCGGTCCGCGCAAGGGGCGGGACCTCGTGCGCGGACGCAACATCCAGTTCCCCACGGAGCTCGAACCGCTTGATCCGGTGCTGGTCCGCCTGGAGCCCCTGGATTCCACCGTGCCGGCCGGGAGCGGCGTGCCCGTGCTCGCCGAACACCAGGCCGAATCGGGGCCGGTCGTTCTGAGCCCCGTAACTCCTTAATATCTCACCGCATGTGATTGTCCGGCGCGATCCGCCCGATCCGGATTATCCGGTCTCCGGGCGGTGTTTACCCGAGGGTACTTCACAGGGTCCCGGCCTGCCGTTTGTGCCAGGAACGCGCATATGCTAACATCACGGGGTAAAGGAGTTTGTGGAGAATGAACATCGTTCTGTATCCCGACGATCCGCTGCAGCACGTGGCGGCGCCGGTTGAGCGTTTCGGTCCGCAGTTGGAGAAGCTGGCGGCCACTATGCTCGAAACGATGTACGAGCACGAAGGCGTCGGTCTGGCCGCGCCTCAGGTGGGTATCGCGAAACGTTTCCTGGTTTGCCATGACCTCGAGTCCGACCCCGTGTGCCTGGTCAATCCCGAAATCCTGGAGATGGACGGCGCCGAGGTCGCCGACGAGGGGTGCCTCAGCATTCCCCGCATCTACGCGCCGGTTCAACGGGCGGAGCGCATCCACGTCCGGGCCAAAGACCCCCTGGGGAATAACCTCGACTTCGAGGCGCGCGGTTTCCTGGCGCGCATCATTCAGCACGAAACGGATCACCTGGACGGACGGGTGTTTCTGGACCGGGTCGATATCCTGACACGGCAGTCGAAACTCGCGGAATGGGAAGCGCTGCGGCTGTCCCTGGAGTCCGCGGCCCCGCTCGGGTAGCCTTCCGCGTCAGTCAACCGCCCGGCCACGCAAGGCCTTTCGGGGGAGACATGCTGTTCAATACGCCCGCTTTCGAGCAACTGGTCGACGCCTTGCGGCGCCTGCCCGGAGTCGGAAAACGCTCCGCCGAGCGCCTGGCGCTCCATCTGCTGTCCGCCCCCGGGGAAGAAGCCCTATCCCTGAGCGAGGCCATCGTGGAGGCCCGCCGCCGGATCACGCGCTGTTCCCAATGCTGCAATCTCACCGATCGCGACCCGTGCGCCATCTGCGCCCATCCCGGCCGCGATCACGGCCTCATCTGCGTGGTGGAACATCCGTCCGGCGCGATGGCCATTGAGAAGGCCGGCGCCTACAAGGGCCTGTACCATGTGCTTCACGGCGCACTGAGTCCGCTCGAGGGCATTGGCCCCGACGAACTCGCCATCGACGCCCTGCTCCGGCGGATCTCGGGGACGGTCCGGGAGATCATAGTCGCCACGAACGCCACAGCGGAAGGCGAGGCGACGGCCCTGTACCTGTCGCGCGTCATCGGGCAGCGGTTCGGTACGGCGGTGACGCGCATTGCCCACGGTGTGCCCATGGGCAGCGGGCTCGAATACGCCGACGACGCCACCCTCGCCCACGCCCTCGAAGGGCGCAAACAGCTCTGATTCCGGTTGCGCGCCGGACGGCGCTCAGTCCGGCGCCGTCTCGGCGGAAACCGCGGTCTCTTCTACCGGTATCAGTTTGTCCAGACCGGTGATGGTGTATTCGCCGATCACGGCGTTGCCCTCGACGCGGCTCGCCCCCGCAAGCGTTGCCCCCTTGGCCTCCAAGGCCTTTTTGCCCTCGTTGACGCCCATGTCGACAACGAATTGCACGCTGCCGGGAAGTCCGGCTTCCGCGTCCGGCCGGCACTCGATGTGAAGCCTCACAAGCGTCTCGCTGGTCCCGGTGAAATCGGCGAACAGACGTATCCACGACACGTTCGCCAGCATCCCCACATAGAAGTCCGGGTTGTTCTCCCCGTTGGAGACCTTCAGCAGTTCCAGCGCCGACAGCACGGTGAACGCCCCGCCGTCACGGTTGTCGAGGGCGACCTCGAGCGCATGGCCGCCTTCCAGGGCCAACGGCTCGGCCGCTGGCTCGCCGGCCCAATGCATCTGGGTAAGCTCAAGCGTATGCGGATCAACGGGAACCTCGCCCCGCAACGTCAGGATCCCGCGCTTCTCCGCCACCATGCCCTCGCGAGACCATCGGATCGCGGGCAGCGACCGTGAGGGGTTCGCCTCGTTGACCGCGTCGCGAATGACCGGGCCGAGACGCTGCTCGTTTACGAACGTGGTTACCGCGATGGATTGCGTCTGAAGGTTCGGGGCCAGGAACACCGCGGCTTCGTGGGGCAACAGCCGCTTCACCACCCAGGGGCTCGGCCGCTGCTTTTCCGGCAGGGCCGCCTGGAGAAACGCCATCAGGGCCTCCTGCCCCCTGCCGGGCCATACGGCAATCTGCACCCGCGTGTCGGGGAGCACGTAAGGAGCATGCGAAAACTCCGGGCTCCTGAACACGCAGTATGTGCGGTCCGCCTTCACCACGGCGATCACGCCAATCACCACCAGCAGGGCCACTATCGCCACCACTACCCAGCGCTTCTTCAAGATTCGTTACTCCCTCTCGTGTCTGTGCTAACGCACGCTCTCGGCAAGCAGTTGACCCCGGATCGTATGCGCCCGGGCCGGACAAGTCAAACGGACGGGCGCCGCCGGGCACAAAAAAGGCCGGCGGGCGCGTGGCCGCCGGCCTGCAGATTCGGACGGGAACTCAACGTACCGCGGCGCGGGGAATGTCGATAAAGGTCGAGCCCATCAACACCTTCGTGCGTTTCGGGCCCGTGTGGGCATGCTTGATGCTCGCGAGGGCGCGGATGTAATGCGCATGGTCGACGGCGAGCCCGCGGGTCTGCACCTTTTCCTTCATCGATTCAAACGCCTGCAGGGCAATGTCCTTCCGGCCGACCCGCTGCGCCGCCACCACCCACCAGTACAGATGGTCAGGGGGCAGATCCGCAAACACCGGGAACCGTTCGTAGGTGGCCAGCACGGTGTCCTGGCGCTGATGCCATTCCGCCGGACCCAGGGCCACCACGTACAGATTCGCCAAGCCCGCCGGGTAGAACTCGCCGGTGTCCTCGACCGTGACCGCCGCGTCGCCGGCCTTGGCCCAGGCGTACAGCCCGTCGTCGCCGCGCAACTGTTCAAAGGCCTTTTTCATGTCGCGCCGCGCGTAATACACCTCGTGAACCCAACCGTAATTGCGGAGAAGATGGGCAATCTGCCGCGAATGCCACAGCGCCTCAAAGACCTCCGCGTTGTCCATCACGTACTTGTAGGGCGAATCGGGCTTGGCAAACGTCAACCCGTCCACATCGAGCGTCGCGAGCATCGCCTTGTGCGCCCCGAATATCTTGCCGGTTTCGCGCATCACGAAGCGGTGGTCGTGCGTCAGCATCCGGCGCATATTCACGCACATCAGGAAAGTCGCCGCATACGAATCGGTCGCGTTGTATTCCCCCGTGGACGTGTAGTTGCCCGCGGTTCCCGCGTAATCATGAATGACGCCGCGGAGATCCATGTGCTTGAAGTACCAGTCCGTCCACTGGATTCCGCCTTCCAGATACTTCTTGTCATCCGTAATCTGGTACGCTTCAAAGAGGCCCAGGGCGGCGTAATTGCCGAAATACGGGGAGATCGTAATCTGGTCACCCGATTGGGTATGGACGATCGCACCGTCAGCAAGCTGCTTGGACAAGATGGCGTCCGCGTGTTCGCGGATTTCAGCGTCCGGTGCCATCGCGACCAGTAACATCAGTAAGACTTGCATCGTTTGCTCCTTCCCGTCCTTCGCAAAACATACACCACCACGGCCGTATAATGCCTCCGGGCGGGCAAAAGTTCCTTGCGCATCCAACCGGAACCGTCTCTCGCGTCGGAGCGCTCCGCGGCGGCCGACCGGAGCGTTCAATCAATTGACCAGCAAAGACTTATGGAAGGGAGACCCCGGGGATCCCAAGTTCCGAGGGCGCCATAAAGTCTTGCGGTTCAACGACTACCACTCCGCGCGGGGTCACCCGGAACCTCCGCGCGTCCTCCTCGTAATCATAGCCAACTACCGTGTCTTCAGGGATTTGCGCCCCCGTGTCGATGATTGCCTTGCGAATGCGCGCCCGCCGACCTATCGATACTTCCGGCATCAGGATGCTCTCCTCGACGTAGGAGTAGCTGTTGACGCGCACTTCCGGCGAGAGCACGCTCCGGCGCACCATCCCGCCGCTGATGATACACCCGGGACTCACGATCGAGTCCACCGCCACCCCAAACCGGATGCCCTCGTCGGCGAACACAAATTTGGCCGGCGGCGCCATCGGCGGCTTGGTTCGCACGGGCCATTCCTCGTCGTAGAGGTTGAACAGGGGGTCTACGGCGACGAAATCCATGTTGGCTTCCCAGAACGAGTCGAGCGTGCCCACATCGCGCCAGTACTTGGCCTCTTTGCGGTTCTCGTCAACGAACGGGTAGACAAAGACCGGGTCGGTTTCGATCAGGCGGGGGATGATGTCCTTCCCGAAATCGTGCGAACTCATGCGCTCGGCATCGTCATAGCAGGCGCGGATCAGCGTGTCCTTGTCAAACACGTAGACGCCCATCGAGGCCATGGCCGTGTTGGGATTGTGCGGCGAAGGCTTGGGGCGCTCGGGCTTCTCCTGGAATCCCGTCACCTGGTTGTTGGCGTCCATTTCGAGGATGCCGAACCGGTGCGCTTCGTTCAAGGGAACCTCCAGCGCGGCCAGGGTGACCGCCGCGCCTTTGGCCCGGTGGTACTTCACCATCTTCTGATAGTCCATCTTATAAATATGGTCCCCCGAGAGAACCATCACTTCCCGGCTCTCGATGGGCTGAATCGAATACAGATTCTGGTAGATGGCGTCCGCGGTGCCCAGATACCAGTTGTCGCCCGTGCGTTTCTGGGCCGGGATGACCTCGATGAATTCGCCCCATTCCGGATAGGACAGATTCCAGGCCGCGTGAATGTGGCGGATCAGGGACAGCGATTTGTACTGAACCAGCACCAGAATCTTGCGAATCTGGCTATTGATGCAGTTGGACAGGGTAAAATCGATGATGCGGTACATCCCGCCGAAATGCACCGCGGGCTTGGCCTCGTTGCGCGTTAGGGGATACAGACGTTCGCCCGCGCCGCCCGCCAGCACCACCGCGAGCACGTCCCTCATGCCGTGCCGGTCATCCATCTCCCGCCTCCATTCTGATAAACGCCCTGCAGGGCGCGCCGTCACCATGCCGGACCGCCAACGGCAACACCACAAATTCGCAGGCCCCGGCCCGGGCGTTGCGCAGGTCCAGGCCCTCTACGATGAGCACGCCGGCCTCCAGAAGCAGGCGATGGACCGTTTCGCAGCCCTCCCCTTCCGGGGCGATGGAGATATAGTCTATCCCGATCAATTGTACCCGCTCGTCGACCAGGCGCGCCGCGGCTTCGGGCGACAGCGCCACGAAGCCCGGTTCAAACTGCCGTCTCCCGGCCAGCATACCGTTTGCCGTCTTCAACAACAACCGCGCGGGCAGGGGAGCATCCCCGAGGTCCGACGGGCCGAGTGCCGGGCCCGGGGCCGTCACTTCGAGCACGCACGCAGGCCCGAAGAACACCGAGGGGTCCACTTCGTCGACCCGCGCGCCGTCCGGGAAGACATGATAAGGCGCATCCACATGGGTCCCGGAATGGGTGGTCAGGCCGAGCCACGAGACGTTGCTCCCCGCCCCCTCCGAGAGCGACGATACCGCCCGCGTCTCAAACGGGGGGTCTCCCGGCCAGCAGACCATGCCCTCGAACAACGGCATGGAGACATCCACCCACCGCGTTTCCGGACCGACACGGACTCCCCTTGCCAAGCATGCTCCTCCTGCCGTTCTGGCATCCGTAACCCATGGAATTATACCGCATGTGAACCGCCGCAGCCGAATGGGCGCCCGGACGCGCGGCGCCCGGGCGGCGTCCCGGCCCATGGCCTGTGCCAGTTGATAGCCGGGCGTGCGCGCGCTATGCTGCCTGCCGATTGCCGGTTCGGCTTCAGGCGTGCTCCTGTATCGTCAATCAGGCGGAGGATCTGCCCCGTGAATCAAGACCGTCCCCGTTTTTCTCAAGAGATTGTCGGCGTTACGCTCGCGGCCGGCAAAGGCTCTCGCATGTTGAGCCTGCAGACCCTGCTTCCCAAACCCGTCCTGCCCGTGCTCGACAAGCCCATTGTCTACCACCAGCTCGAGGCGATGGTGCGGCTGGGCATCCGCAAGGCCATCGTCGTGGTCGGACACCGCGGGTACGAAGTGGTCCGCCAGATCGAGCGCCAGCCGCCCCTCGGCATCGAGATCGACTACGTGGCCCAGGAGAGCAATCTCGGCATCGCCCACTGTGTCGGATGCCTGGAAAGCGCCATCGCGGGCCCGTTTCTGCTGTTCCTGGGCGACATCTACTTCCACGCCCCCAGGCTGGACGGCATGCTCACCGTGTTCCGCGAACACCAGGCCGATGCGGTTCTGGGCGCCATCACTGAGCAGGACACCGCCGCCATTTCCCGGAATTACTGCATCGTGACCGACGAGCACGGCCTTGCCCGGCAGGTCATCGAAAAGCCCCGCTTCCCCAAGAGCAGGCTCAAGGGCGTGGGCATCTACCTGTTCACGCCGGTTGTCTTTGACGCCATCCGCCGGACTTCCCGCACAGCCATGCGTGATGAATACGAAATCACCGACAGCATCCAGATTCTCATCGATCTCGGCTACGATGTCCGCACGTGCACCGACATCGTTCACGATCTCAACCTTACCTACCCTCGCGATCTGCTCGAACTGAATCTCTGGGCCCTGAACCATGACGGTCTCGACCACTACATCTCCGACACCGCCCGCATCGGGCCGGGCGCCGTCATCGAGCATTCTGTCGTTGGCGCCGGCGCGGTCGTCGGGGCGGGGGCGGTCCTGAAGAATGCCGTGGTCTTCGCGGGCGCGACCGTGCCTCCCGGCCGCCGGCTGGAAGACGTGCTCGTCACCGAGTCTGAGATCTGCCGTCCGTGAGAGGGGGAGAACGGGAACCAGTCACCACTTCAGGGCGCCGCTGTGGGCCTGCCCGCGGGGCCAGGGGAACGTGCCGGCCCTACGCTTTTCCGCCGCGTTCCGCGCCGTAGATCTTCTGCATGCACTCGGGGCACAGGCCATGGCTGAAATCGGCTTCGGAGTGTTCGCGCACGTAAGTCTCGAGCCCGGTCCAGGATCCTTCGTCGTCGCGAATGCGTCTGCATTCCGCGCAGATGGGAATGAGTCCCTGGAGAGTCTTGATGCCTTTGAGCGCATTCTTCAATTCGGCGATCAGCTCTTCGCGCTCGAGTTCGGTGCGCTTTCTCGAACAGAGATATCCCACCACCGTGCCGAACATCCGCAGCAATTCGCACTGGTTGCGGGTCATGGCAACGTCGCGCAGCAGATTGTCCGCGCTCACGTGCCCGATCACTTTTTCGCCGTCCCAGAGCGCGGCGAAGAGCTGGGGCGCGGTGACCTCCGACTTCCCATCCGGAGAGGGGAACGTGGCACGCTCGACCAGCACGAAGGCGTCCTTTGCCAGGAGGATGCGACCTTCGGGGCTTTCGGGGGCGATGCGGGCCCGGAGATGCCGTTCATCGCGAAGAAGCCCGTTCTCATCGACGCCCCACGTGCCGCGGATAAGCTCCGCCTCGTCTGCCAGGAGCCAAATGCCGACCCGGTCAAATCCGAGAGCCGTGCGGCCCCATTCCACGGCGCGGCAGCAGATATCGTCCACCGACTGCGCCGTGGACAGTTCGCTCGTCAGGCTCACGAGCGATGACAACTGCTCCGTGAACCGGCGTTCGTTTTCCTCGCGTGTGCGAAGGAGCCGCTGGGCGTGTTCCAGTTCGCGCCGGGCCTTTTCAAGGTCGCGCACCTGTTGCCGCAGTTCCCCCAACTCGGGCGGTTCTGGCGAGGCGATGTCGGTCTCTTCCATGGTTCCAACACAGCTCCGGCCTGATTCGTCAATATCCCCCAGGGGATTCTACCACATTACTGGACACCACGGTGCGAATAAATAAATCTGGGAATACTTGAAAAAAGGCAAGAGTCTGGCTTTCGGCGGGAAAAATCCCTGGTCAATCGCCGGTTTGCGCCCTTGAGGATGGCTCGTTGCGAACCCGTAGTCCGGCAGCACGGAGGCGTTCGCACCACCGTTCCACAAGGTCGGCATTGGGGCGTGCGGCGGGGGCGCGGGAGGCCGGATTCACGCCAAAGCGCTGCACCTTGCTTTCGCTGAGCGGGTTGCAGGCCATGAGTTCGACCCCGGCCAGGTTGGGCAGAGAAGTCGCCAGCGTTTCGATGCCCGCCACGAAATCTTCGCATTCGTTGCAGCCCGGAATGATGGGCGACCGCAGAATGACCGCGGCGCCGTGGTCGTGCAACATACGGAGGTTCTGATGGATGCGCCTGAAGGACACGCCGGTAAACGCGAGGTGCTTTTCGGGGTCCGTTTCCTTGATGTCGAACAAGAACAAATCCACGAGCGGCATCATGGCCTCGAATACGGCGGCCTCGGCATAGCCGCAGGTCTGCACCACCGTATGAATGCCGTGGTTCCGGGCCGCGTGCAATAAGCCCATGGCAAAATCCACCTGAAACGTGGGTTCTCCGCCCGATAGCGTCATCCCCCCGCCGGACGTCTCGTAAAACGGCGCGTCACGCAGCACCTCGTTCATCACTTCGTCTACGGAAACCCGCCGTCCAACGAATTCCAGCGCCTGGGCGTAGCAGTGCTCGGTGCACTTTCCGCAGACCGCGCATTTGGAACGGTCCAGGGTGTGCACGGTCCCGTCCATGCCGTGCGCGCCCCGCGGGCAGACGCGAGAGCAATACCCGCAACCGATACACAGCCGCGGGTCAAACGCGAGACTGGGCTCCGGCGAGATCGACTCGGGGTTGTGGCACCAGACACAGCGCAGCGGACATCCCTTCATGAAAACCGTGGTACGGATACCGGGGCCGTCGTGAATGGAGAACCGCTGAATCTCGAATATGTTCCCCCGGAGTTCCGGGGGGCCGGTATCGGGCATGTCAGCATCCCCTGCGCATGGTCTCGAGAGATTGATGGTGTTGTCGCTTACTCTCCTGTATTGCCTTTCCGAAGTCAACCTCGCACTGGCCCGGGTACGCGGCGCGCCTCTGGGATCGCCGAGCGCCAGCTCGGCAATCTTGTTCCTTGAAGCGCAGGCGTCTCGCCTGCATTCGGGTCATACCCGGAAAGCCCGATAATGCAGGCGAGTCGCCCTGCGCTATAAGGAGATGAATCCCGCGGGACTTTTCGGTATCCTCTTGGGAAACTTGTATAGACCACGAGGCAGGAGGTGTCATGATTCACGTCATTGCGACCATCGATGTTCAGCCCGGCAAACGGGACGAGTTTCTGAAAATATTCAAGGCCAATGTCCCCAACGTGCTGGCTGATGAGGGGTGTCTCTTTTACGAACCCGCCATTGACGTGGAAGCCGACGCCGGCGCGCAGCCTCCGGTGCGCGACAATGTCGCCGTGGTCGTCGAGCAGTGGGCCAGCCTCGCGTCTCTCCATGCCCATCTGAGAAAGCCGCACATGACCGCATATCGGGAGCAGGTCAAGGATCTGGTCCGGCACGTCGAGATGCGCGTGTTGCGGTCGGCGTAGCGGAACGCGGCGCTCGCCTGTGGATGTGCGCTGACGGACGGCCGGTTGCCCGCAGGACGCGGGCGGGCCTGCTGCTCGCCGTCGCGCCGCCGCGGGAGAAGAGAAGGAACAGAGCATGACGGGAAAGGAACTTGGCGAAAGACTGCGGGGCGGCAAACGGGTCTACGGCACTTCGATCGTTTCCTCCTCGCCCCATTGGCCTCCCGCGGTGCAGCAGACGGGCCTGGACTTTGTCTTTCTGGACACGGAACACATCACGCAGGACCGGGTGACCCTGTCGTGGATGTGCCGCACGTACCGCGCGCTGGGCATTGTGCCGGTCGTGCGCATTCCGCGGGCCGATCCCTACCTGGCGTGCCAGGTACTCGATGGCGGCGCCTGCGGCATTGTGGCCGCGTACATCGAGACGCCGGAGGAGGTACGCGTGCTGGCCGGGGCGACGAAGTACCGCCCCCTGAAAGGCGCGCGACTCGAACAGGTGTTGCAGAATCCCGCCTCGCTCGCGCCGGAAATGACGGCCTACGTGCGCGACCGCTGCGCCGATAACGTGCTGATCGTGAATATCGAGAGCGTGCCGGCGATGGACAACCTGGACGCGATCCTCGACGTGCCGGGTCTCGACGGCGTGCTGGTCGGTCCGCACGACATGACCTGCAACATCGGCGTGCCCGAACAGTACCAGCATCCCGCGTTCGAGCAGGCCATCAGTGAATTGATCGCGAAGGCGCGGGCGGCACGCGTCGGCGTCGGCACGCACTTCTTCTGGGACACCATCGAGCAGGAGGTGGCCTGGGCGAGGGCCGGGGCAAATCTCATGCTGCACAGCGGCGATATTTCGCTGTTCAGTAAAGCGTTGAGCGCCGACATCGGTCACCTCAAGACGGCGCTCGGGGACACCCTCGCGGAAGCGGGCGGAGAAGAGGTCATTATCTGACCGATCCGGGCCGGGAGCCCCATTCCCGGGCCAGGGGGGAAGCTATGGCGCATCGAGTGAGTCGGCGAAACTTTATCGCCGCGGCAGGCGCCGGTGTGGCGGCTGTATCGGCGGCCGGCGGCGCCGCGGCCCAGCCGCCGACGGGGGCTCGCAAACGCAATGTGCTGCTCTACGTCGTGGACGACCAGGGCCGGGGCGACGCCGGATGCTACGGCAACCCGGTGATCAAAACGCCGGGCCTGGACCGCCTTGCCGCGGCGGGGGTGCGGTTTACCCACGGGTTCTGCACTACCGCCAGTTGCAGCGCGAGCCGTTCCGTGATCCTCTCTGGACTCTACAATCACGCGAACGGCCAATACGGACTCGAGCACGCCTGCCACCATTTTGCGTCGTTTTCGGACGTAGACGGCCTGCCCGTGCGCCTGAGCAGGGCCGGGTACCGCACCGCGCGGATCGGCAAGTTCCATGTGGCCCCGGAAGCCGTGTACCATTTCGATGAAATCCTCAAGGCCCCGGGCAATGTGCCCGCGGACATGGCGGAGGCCTGCCGGGATTTCATCGCGGACGCGAGCGACAAGCCCTTCTTTCTCTATTTCTGCACGACACAGCCTCACCGGCCGTTTCATCGCCAGGGCGCGGACCCCGTGGCGCCCGAAGATGTCATCGTACCACCCTATCTCCCCGATTCGCCCGAATGCCGCGAGGAACTGGCCCAGTACTACGGCAGCGTCCAGACTGCCGACGCCGGATTGCTCCGCCTCCTGGACATCCTGGAACAAACCGGCCACTGGGACGACACGCTCGTGCTCTTCGTGTCGGACAACGGGATCCCGTTTCCGGGGGCGAAAACGACCCTGTACGAGCCGGGCATGAACCTCCCGTGCGTCGTGCGGGACCCGTTTTCCGGGACGGCCGGCACCGTTACCGACGCCATGGTGAACTGGGCGGACATCACCCCCACGATCCTGGATTTCGCGGGAGCGGACGTGGGGGAGAAGCAATTGCAGGGACGCTCGTTTCTACCGGTGTTGCGGGGTGCGCCGTCCTCCGGTTGGGACGAGATCTATGCTTTGCACACGTTTCATGAGGTCACCATGTACTACCCGATGCGGGTCGTGCGCGAACGTCGCTACAAGCTGATCTGGAACATCGCGCACGGGCTGACCTATCCCTTCGCGTCGGACCTGTACAATTCGGCGACCTGGCAGGCCGTTTTAAAACGGAGCGACGCGGTCTACGGCAAGCGCACGGTCGCGGCGTACCTGCACCGCCCCGCTTTCGAACTGTACGATCTGGAAGCCGACCCGCACGAGGTCAACAACCTCGCCGAAGACCCGGCGCATGCCGAAACACTCGAACGCTTGAAGAACAAGCTCCGCGCGTTTCAGGAGCGCACCGGGGATCCCTGGCTGCTGAAATGGCAGCGCGAGTAGGAACGCCAGGCGCACGAGGTTCAGGCGGGGCGCACATGACCCGCGCTTTTGAAATGCGTGAGGGGAGGGAGTATTGAGCAACCGGGATGGCGAAGCCCAGAGGGTCCCAGCCCGCGCGGAATACGGGCCGAAACGGGGCTGCACCGGGTTCCCGCAGCCTGGTGCAGAGGGGAGTCTTCCATGTTCCGTTCAAGATTGACTCGCAGGCAATTCATGGCGGCAACCGGCGCCGGGCTGGCCGCGTACGGCGTGCCGCGCCGCGCCCGGGCCGGGCGGACTGATCCGCGCGATCGGCCGAATTTCGTGATCATCTTCGTCGATGACTGCGGCTACCGCGATGTCGGCTGTTTCGGGGCCGAGGGCTACGAAACCCCCCACCTCGACCGCATGGCCGCCGAGGGCGTCCGGTTTACCGATTTCTACGCGGCGGCGGCATCCTGCACCCCGTCGCGGGCCTCGCTCGTGATGGGCTGCTATCCCTGGCGCGTCGGACTCCCCAACGTATTGGACCACACCGCCAACATCGGCCTGCACGAAGACGAAACGACCATCGCGGAGGTCTTGAAATCACGCGGCTACGCCACGGCCTGCTACGGCAAGTGGCATCTCGGGCACCATTCGAAATTCCTGCCTACCCGGCACGGTTTTGACGAGTACTTCGGGCTGCCCTATTCCAATGATATGTGGCCGCGGCATCCCAGCTACGACGCGTTTCCGTCGCTGCCGCTCCTCGAAGGCGAGGATATCATCCAGTACAACCCGGACCAGCGCCAGCTCACGACGTGGTACACCCGGCGCGCCGTCGACTTCATTACCCGCCACAAAGAGGAACCGTTTCTGGTCTATCTCGCCCACACCATGGCCCATGTGCCGCTGCACGTGTCGGACAAGTTCGCCGGAAAGTCAGCTCAGGGCCCCTACGGCGACGTGCTCATGGAGCTCGACTGGTCGGTCGGGCAGATCCTGACCACCCTGCGCGCGCTCGGGCTCGACAGCAACACCCTCGTTGTGTTCACCTCCGACAACGGTCCCTGGCTGAGTTATGGAGACCATGCGGGTTCGGCATGGCCCCTGCGCGAAGGCAAGGGCACCGCGTTCGACGGCGGGCAGCGCGAACCGTTCATCGCGTGGTGGCCGGGCCGGATCCCCGCGGGCTCGGTCTGCCGCGAACTGGCGGTCACCTTCGACCTTTTGCCCACCCTGGCCGGTCTGGCCGGAGCGGACCTGGATCCCGGACGCACAATCGACGGCAAGGACATCTGGCCCCTGCTCAGCGGGATGCCCAACGCCGTTACGCCCCACGAGGCGTTCTTCTACCATCTCGGCGGCCGGGTCCATGCCGTACGCAGCGGCACGTGGAAGCTCCATGCGCCGCACACGTACCGCAGCCTGGCCGGGAAAGGCGGCGGCGGTTGGCCGGGACCCTACGAAAACAAAGACATCGGGTGGGCGCTCTTCGACCTCGAAGCCGATATCGGCGAGACCACCGATGTCGCGGACAAACATCCCGATGTGGTGGACCGCCTCAAGAAACGGATAGCGGCGTTCGAAAAGGAAATCAGGGACAACGCGCGCCCCGCCGGGCGCGTGTGACCCGTTTTTGTTGGGTTCCTATTCCGCGCCCGGGGCGAGCGTGACGCGCACGTCCACGTCGCCCGTTTCGGGTTTGCCCTCGCCTGTCTCAAACGCTTCGATGCTGAGCATGCGGACGATGTCGTCCTGTGCCATACCAACAAGCGACAGGATTTCCGGGGAGGCGGTAACCACGACCTTTTCCACGGGCGCCTTCATGCTGAGATTGGCGTCGGCTTTGGCCTTTCGCACCGCATCGATCACCGCGACGGCGACGTCGAAGGTCCGCGCATCCGTTGGCGGCGCAATGGCGTCGAGTTCCTCGTTTCCGGGCCAGGGACTGCGGTGCACGGAAGCGTGCATCCCGGGATCGTCGCTGTAGCACCAGTGCCACACGTCCTCGCACAGGAACGGCAGGTACGGCGCGAACATCCGCACGATCGCACGGTGCAGCAGGCGCAGCGTCGCCGCCGCCGAGAGCCGCGCCTCTGTCAGATCCTCGTCATACGTGCGCGGCTTGGCCAGTTCGAGGTAATTGTCGCAGAAGGTCTTCCAGAAGAAGTCCTCGATGAGCATCAGGGCCTGTGCGTAATCAAACTCGTGCAGGGCCTGGCTCGCGCGGGCGACCGTGTCGCGCAGACGCGCCACGACCGCGCGGTCGGTTTCCATGACAATCTGCGCGGGTCCCAGACGCGCAGGGTCGATGGCCTCAAAGCGGCCCACGGCGAATTTGCTGGCGTTGAACAGCTTGGTGCACAGCCGTTTGCCGACTTTGAAGACCTGCTCGTCGTAGGCGGTGTCCACGCCGAGCCGGGCCCGGGCCGCCCAGTACCGCACGCTGTCCGCGCCGAACTCGTCGAGCAGCGGTTCGGGGGTGACCACGTTGCCCTGGCTCTTCGACATCTTCT
>DDYW01000184.1:36827-46664 GCA_002348185.1 Candidatus Hydrogenedentes bacterium UBA2224
AAGGCCCAGGTGCGGATGATCTCGTGGCTCTGCGGACGGATGTCCATCGGGAACAGCTTCTTGTGGCGTTCGGGCGCGGTGGCCCATTTCGAGGCGATCTGCGGCGTCAACGAACTCGTGGCCCAGGTGTCGAAGACGTCCGGGTCGCCCGTGAAGCCCCCCGGCACGCCGCGCTGGTCTTCCGTGTACCCCTGCGGGACCTGGTCCAGCGGGTCCACGGGAAGCTGGTCCGGGGAGGGGACCATGGGATTGCCGTACTGCACAACGCCATTGGCGTCGATGGGATACCACAGGGGGATGGGGACGCCAAAATAACGCTGGCGGCTCATGCACCAGTCCTGGTTGAGCCCCTCGACCCAGGATTCGTAGCGTTTGCCCATGAACGAGGGATGCCAGTGGATCTTCCGGCCCTGTTCGATGAGGGCGTCTTTTTTGTCGAGGATGCGGGTATACCACTGCCGCGTGGGAATCAGTTCGAGCGGGCGATCGCCTTTCTCGAAAAACCGGACGGGATGCGTGATCTCCTGGCGGGGGCGGTCAATGACGCCTTCCATTTCCTCGGCCAGGTCCATGAGCACTTTCTGGGCGCGTTTGGTGTACATGCCCGCGATGCGCGCGTAGTTGGCGTTGGCCGTTTCCGGGTCTAGGCTTTCCCATCCGGGTTCGCCGAAGGTCACAGGGAGCAGGTGCCCGTCTTTTCCGATCACCTGGCGCAGGGGGAGGTTGAACTGCCGCCACCACTCCACGTCGGTCTGGTCGCCGAAGGTACACACCATCACGACCCCCGTGCCTTTCTCGGGGGCGGCTTTCGGATCGGCCATGATCGGCACCGGCACGTGGAAGAACGGCGTCACCGCATGCTTGCCGATGTACGATGTGTAGCGTTCGTCTTCCGGATGCACCAGCACCGCCACACAGGCCGCCAGCAGCTCGGGACGCGTCGTGGCAATCACCAGGTACCCGTCGGGCTCCTGCAACGGGAACCGCAGGTAGTGGTAGGCGCTGGCCACTTCCTTGTCGACCACTTCCGCCTGGGCGATGGCGGTCCGGAAATCGACGTCCCACATTACCGGCGTTTCGTCCTGGTAGCATTCGCCCTTGGCGAGGAGATCCAGAAAACTCTTCTGGGAAGTCAGGCGGCAATGGGCGTCGATGGTGGCGTACTCCTGACTCCAGTCGTACGACAATCCCAGACGCGTCCACAAGTGGCGGAAGGCTTCCTCATCTTCCCGGGTCACGGCATTGCAGAGTTCAATGAAGTTGCGGCGGCTGATGGGGAGCGGGTCGCCCTTCGCGCCGCGCTCGCGCTGGAACCCCGGTTCGTAGTGGAGATGCGGCTCGCACCGAACGTTGTAGAGATTCTGTACGCGGCGCTCGGTCGGCAGGCCGTTGTCGTCCCACCCGATCGGAAAGAAAATGTTCTTCCCGAGCATGCGCTGAAACCGCACGATAAAATCCTGATGACTGTAACTGAACAGATGACCGACATGCAGCGAGCCGCTCACCGTCGGGGGCGGCGTATCGACCACAAACGTCTCGTCGCGGCCCGGCGCCGGATCCCACGCGTACAGGGCGCTCTCGTTCCATTGGGCGCACCACCGGTCCTCGATCGCGTTCACCTCGTACTTCTTCGGAAGGCCTTCGGATAGGGTCGACATGCTCTGCTCCTGCGTGAAACCGTGCTTCTAAACAGCATGGAAATGCCTGTGCAATGACTGAGAAAGGTGGCAAAAGTATATCAAAACGCTGCCCATACGCAAAAATGACCCCGGCCGCCCCACCCGCCTCTCCCGACCCATCGGGTCCACAAGGTCCACAGGGCAAAATCGCGGGTATTGCCAGACTCCCCGGGACTGCCCTATCATGGAAATATGCACACGCTGCGATGCTGTTGACTCAACATGCCACACAGGATGCCTGACATGCCGCGAACCACGCTGTTCGTGTTGGTGACCCTCGCCGCGGGGACCTTGGTCTCCGCGTGGGCCGACTCCATCGTGTACCGGGGACGCGAGTATTCCGGGGTCATCGTCGAGGAGCTGACGAACCAGTACGTCGTGCATTTTCCGGAAACGGGGCGCACAAAGTACTTTTCCAGGGAAGACGTCAGTTCGGTCGAGATCTCCGGCAAGGCGGCGCCGCCCGCACGTCCGGCGCCGGCCCCGGTGTCGGGGATTGCCGACCCGCTCCCGGCTCCGGAACCGTCCGAGCCACCCGCGCCATCGCCGCATCAGGCGGCCCTGGAAGAATACAAACAGCGGCAGCAAATCCGCGCCCAGGCCGAGTATGAGGCGGCGTTCGAGCATTGGAGCAAACTCGAAGAGGACCAGCGGCCTGCGCTGCTCGCCTTCGCGACGGAACAGGCCGCCGCGGCCGAGGCCGAATGGCGGCAGCTCGCCGAGACCGCCGATCGGACTCGTCAGGAGTTGAACCAGCGGCTGGAAACCCTTCGTGCGAATATCCAGCGCGCCGTGTCCGAACGGGACCAGGCGGTCAACGAGGTCTACAACGACGCCCTGGACAATTCCGGATATGACCTCTACGGATACCTGAACGACCGCGAGGCAGAAGAAGCCGACGTGCTGAGCTACGTCACCGGGATCACGCCCGAGGAGTTTGCGGAAGACGTCGCGCAGGGGTACATCCGCGGAAACCGCCGCCGGCCCAATCCCTACGCCCGGGCCAACGTCCGCCGCCGGGCCGACGCTATGGATACCGCCGAGGCCGAGGCCTACTGGGTCGCACAAGACTACAACACCCGCATCGCCGCCGACGACCGCGCGCTGCGCCAAGTGCTCGATGAACAGCGCAACTTCGAGCGCAGCACCCGGCCCGCGCTGCAACGCAGTGCGGATCAGGCGCGCCGCACCGCCGGCCTCGCCCAATATCTCAAATCGCTCGACGACGCCCTTGCCAGCGGTTTTGAACCCACCCTCAGCTACCGGACCCTGTTCTCCGTAGAGGGAAAGGGCGTCGTTCAGCGCGACGTAACCGTGGCCGCGCCCCTCATGCGGGTCGATTGGTGGTTGGACACGGCCGACCCCCGCGCCGGCCAGTTCACCGTGCGCGTCTACGACAACACCACGCAGAAGCTCGTCCGGACCGAGACCTCCGCCAACAAGCCCCCGTCCAACTATTTTCTGCTCATTGGCGAGCCCGGCGAGTATCTCATCGAGGCCGAAGGACCGGAAGAACTGACCTATACCCTCGAAGGCAGAGAACTCCAGGATTTCGAGCTGCCCCCAATCGGCGGCGACGGCCGGTAAGCCGCCCCGCCCACACGCCCCGGGCCATCCCGCCCCACAGCCGCTTCGCGCGCGTTTTGCGTCGGGCGGGGCGATTTGCTACCTTGCGCGTTCCGGCATGCCGCCGGGCGCACAGGAGGCTCGATGCATTTCACGAATACCCCGGCCTGGTACGTCTCGCTGCACGGCGGGCATACGGCCGAATTCTGCGACCATGGCGAAGGCCGCTTGCGCGGTTTGCTCGAGGCGGCCGCGGCGAAGGGCTTCTTGACCTACGGCGTGACCGAACACGCCGCGCGCGTCGAGGAGCGGTTTCTCTATCCCAACGAACGCGACATGGGATGGACCATCGAAAAGGTGCAGGACGATTTCGCGCGGTACGCCGAAACCGTGTTTGCGCTCGCGGATGAGCTGGCCGGACGTCTGACCGTTTTGCGGGGCATGGAAGCCGAGGTGGTGCCCGCGGACCGCTACGCGGAACTGATGCTGGCTTTCCGCCAGCGCTATTCCTTCGACTATATGGTGGGGTCGGTGCATTACGTCGGCGAAATGCCCATCGACAACACCGCCCGCCAGTTCGAAGAGGCAATCGAGATCTTCGGCGGCCTCGAGAGACTCGGTATCCGCTACTATCACACCCTCGCGGAAATGGCGGCCGCGTTGAAACCGGAGGTCATCGGACATTTCGACGTCATCCGCAAACTGGGGCGGTCGTACGGCGACGTGGCCACGCGGGCGGTCCGGAACGCTGCCGCGGAGGCCCTCGAGGCGGTCCGCCAACACGACTGCATCCTCGATCTGAACACGGCGGGATACCGCAAGGGGCTCGACACGCCGTATCCGGATGCCTGGGTTCTCGAACTGGCCCGCGACATGAACATCCCCTTCGCCCTCGGCGATGACAGCCATGCCCCGGACCAGGTCGGTGCGGGATTTCACGAGGGGCGCGATTACCTGCTTGCGCACGGCATCAACACCGTCACCGTTCTCCAGCGTGACGGCAACGCCATCTCCCGCATCCGCGTGCCGCTTACGGAGTGACCAGGCCGCCCTGCGCTGGAATGACAACCCGGGACTCACCCATCGGTCTGCATCGCAAACCGGACGTTTTGAGATTCCACCCCTTTGCGATCATTCAGGCAGGGGCGTCCACCTGGTCCACTGGGTCTACAACGTCCACCATGCCACCGTGGATACGCGTCGGATTTGAGTAGACAGCCGCGGGTGAAACCCGTGGATCGAGCGCGGCCCCCTCCGAAATTCCCACGCTGGGCCGGTCTTCAAATGGACTTCCCCGCGCGGCGGGGGAGACCGCGCGGGGAAGCGGGGGGAGTGAGAGGGCAGAAATCTCTCTCGTGCTTATTTGACCTCGATGGTCCGGGGCTGGTACGCCTTGACCTTCGGAAGGGTGATCGTCACGACGCCATCTTTCATCGTCGCGTTGATATTGGCCGTGTCGATGGCCTTGCTCAGGGTGAACACGCGCCGGTAATCAGCCGGGGTGCGTTCGCGCAGCAGGTACACGCCCTTGCCGTTGGCACCAGCCCGGCGGGCCAGGAGGGTCAACTCCCCGTCCTTAACCTCGAGCTCGACCTTATCCTTCTCGACTCCGGCGAGTTCGGCCTCGATGCGCACCTGCTCGGGTTCTTCGACGATATTCACACGGGGCATGATGTATTGTCTGGTTTCTTGCGCCGTTGCTGTGGTCATTTTCTTTCGCTCCTTATTCGTGTGACCTCGCGGGCGGTCAGTTCTCGCTCAGTTCAATGCGCTTTGGTTTGGCCGACTCGCGTTTCGGCAGCGTTACCCGCAGCACACCGTCGCGCAGTTCCGCTTTTACCTTGTCGCCGTCAAATCCGCCGGGTACCTCGAACGTGCGCTGAAATTCGCCGTACCGGTTTTCCAGCCGGTGCACGTTGCGATCGGTCTCCTTGAGGTGGTACTCGCGCTTGCCGCGAACCGTGACGGCATTGTCGATGGTTTCAATGTGGAGGTCCTCCGAGCGTACGCCCGGCACGTCCGCCTCAAGCACGTAGGCGTCCTCCGTCTCCACCAGGTCCATCGCCGGGCGCCAACCGCGACCCAGCGCGTTCCAATCGCACGGGAAGCCCTCCATCAGCTTGTTCATTTCGCTCTGCAAATCGCTGAACGCGCTCCAGGGCATCAGGTCTCCCGAATTCCTCCAACGTACCAGAGCCATGTCATTTCCTCCTTTGTCTTCGCAGGCCCCATCTCGTGGGGCCGGTGCGTCTCGTTTTCTCACCTGGACCGTTACGCAGGTCTTGTGCCACTTCTGTCACTTCGCAGGAACTTGCGTAAAATCTTATACTGTAGCGAGATAGCCGTTCTCCACGGTTCCCGTTCCCCCCCAACCGACGCCGGTCTGTTTCGAAATGAACGGTCCATGTTGCGGATTGAAGCGCGGGGCGGGTAAAACATTGACAAGCACCGGGGCCTGTGCTAGACTCCGATTAGTTGCGCAACACCTGAAGTGTTAATTCGTTAGAACGGGAGGAGCGCCCGGTGGGCACACCAGTCAGAACCGCGAAGAAATCCATGGCCCTCGTATTGGTGGTGGCGATTGGAGTCACGGCGACCGCGTCGTGGGCCCAAATCTATGATCCCACGGGGGAGTTTCCGCCGACCACCGGAATGGAAAAAGCGCTGACCAAGCTGGGCCGCGGTCTGTCGAACGTCTTTCTCGGGTGGGCGGAAATCCCCCTGACGTTCGACCGTAACCTGAAGAAAGGCAAGCCCTTTGCCTACCTGTTCGGGGTGGCGCCGGTCCTGGGCACCGCGCGTGCGTTTGTCCGCACGGGAACGGGCGTATTCGAAGTGGTGACTTTCCCGTTCTCGGACCGCGATGTCAACTACGAACCCATCCTCGAGCCCGAGTACATCTTCTAATCCCTTGAACAAATGGAAGCAGCAAGGGACCGGGGTGGTGGGGCCGGTGACTCTTAACGATGGCACGCGGGGGCGTATTGTCCTTATTGGGCCGCGAAACGCGCCAAGCGGGGCCATGGCCGTGCTCCAGAGGAGCAAAGGGGGCTCAGTCGAGTCGCTGCCCGTGATGGCCATTCTGGAAAGGCTGGCGCCGGCCGACGTCGTCGCGATCCTATGCGCGCAGGAGCGCCAGTTTGGCGAGAGCGGATTGCCGGCCCTGGACGCATCGTGAACACGCCACGAAATATCGAGTACCTGCTCGAAGAAATCATCACCCTGCCCAGTCTTCCGGCCACGCTGGCGCGGATCATCCAGTTGCTGAATGATCCCGAATCGTCCCTCGCGGACGTGGGCAAGGCCATCACCCAGGACCCCGCCGTTGCCCTCAAGACCCTCCGGCTGGCGAATTCCGCCGTGTACGGGTTGCGGGAGCACGTGACTTCGGTCGAGCACGCCGTCGCGCTTCTTGGGGGGAAGGTCATCCAGAACCTCGTGCTGACGGCCACGGTTTTTGACACGCTCAGCCGCAGCGCGGGCGTGCTGTATCGGCACAGCATCGCCGTCGGCCTGGCCGCGCGCGCCGTGCTGCGCACCGGACGACTCGGGCTGCCGCTGCAACCCGATGAAGCCTTCGTCTACGGACTGCTGCACGACATCGGCAAGATCATCCTGGAAGACTACATGTCCGAGGATCTCATGCTGGCGGAAGAAGTGAGCCGGAGCAGGCATCTCCCGGCCTACCAGGTGGAATGCGAGGTCATTGGCGCCGACCATGCGGAAGTGGGTGGCCGGCTCGCAATGAACTGGCGTCTGCCCGAATCGATCGCATCGGCCATTCTGGCCCATCATGACCTGTCCCGCTGCGAGAATGAGGAGTCCCGCCGCCTTGCCGCGCTGCTGAATGTGGCCGATGCCATCTGCATTGAGGCCGGTCTTCCGTCGTATGAGGGCGCCATCGCCGGCGATCCCGGCGAATCGTGGGCCCTCCTGGGGGTCGAAAGCGTGAAAGTCCCCGCGATTATGGACGATTTCTTCGCTTCGATGCCGGAAGTGCAAGAACTCACCGAAGCCATGGCGTGAGCCCGCGGAGCGCCATGGTTCTGCGCGAGCTGCACACCGACGGGTTTCGGTGCCTGGCTTCCCTCGCCTTCGCGCCGGGCCGCGGCGTCAATGTCATCTCGGGCGACAACGCACAGGGCAAGACCTCCGTGCTCGAAGCCGTGCTCTACGCCGCCACCTCCAAAAGCCACCGCACCAACCAGGAAACCGACCTCGTGCAGCACGGCCGTCCGGGGTTCCGCATTCGCGTCACCGCGCAACGTCCGGGACGCGACGTCGCCGTCGACGCCACCTGGTGGCACGGCGAAAAACGGTTCAAGGTCAACGGCGTGGCCCAGTCCCGCGTGAGCGACATCCTTGGCAAACTGCCGGTCGTGTTCTTTTCGCCCGAAGACGTCGAACTGGTGCGGGGGACCGCGTCGATCCGCCGCCGCTTTCTCGACATGGCCATTTCCCAGCTCGAACCGCCCTACCTGCGCGCTCTCCAGCAGTACCGCCAGGCGCTCAAGCAGCGCAATGAACTCCTGAAACAGGACCGGGTCACGGGGGACCTGCTCGACGCCTGGGACGAGCAGCTCGTCCGGCATGGGACGGTCATGGTGCGCAGCCGGCAGGGGTTCGGGCAGGAACTGGCCCGCTTTGCCGCGCCCGCCTACGATGCCATTGCCGCGCGCGAAGGACTCGAACTCTCCTATCTTCCCGACATCGAAGTCGGCGAGGACTACGCCAGGGTGCTGCTCGAAAACCGCGACCGCGACCGCCGCTACGGGCTGACCAACCGAGGTCCACATCGCGATGACTTCGAACTCACGATCGAAGGCAGGCCGGCGCGCCAGTTCGCGTCCCAGGGCCAGCAGCGCACCGCCGCGCTTGCCCTCAAACTCGCCGAACTGAAGCTGGTACGTGAACGCATCGCCGAGTATCCTATGCTGATGCTCGACGATGTGCTGTCCGAACTCGATACCAAACGTTCGAGCCGGCTCTTCAACACAATTCCGGAGGAAGCCCAGTGCCTGCTCACCACCACCGACCTGACCACAAGCGCCGTGCCCTCCGGATTGGCATGTTCTGTTTTCCGGATCCGGAACGGGGCCTTGACGCCCGCCTGACCCGGCCGCACTTCGCTGCGTCGAGGACATCGCCGTGAAACGCAAGAAGGACCCCTCGAGCATCCAGGACGTGCTGGCCCAGTTGAAACGCGAAACCGAGCTGGGCCGCCAGCTCGAACTGGCCCAGATCTGGTCCCGCTGGCCCGAGATTGCCGGCCCCGAGCTCATGGAGCATGGGCGGCCGCACGGCATCCGCGACAACACCCTCTACATCGAGGCCGACAGCCCCGTCTGGATGCACACGTTCGCTTTCCGGAAGTGGCATCTTATCGGCCGAATCAACCGGATGGCCGGCCACGAACTCATCTCCGACATCTTTCTGGTGCTTTCCGAGGGTGCGGAACCGGCCGACTCACAAGATGGCGTATAGAGGCCTTCCAACAGCCGCAAAATATTGCGTTTTTCTTTGATTTTCCCCTCCCGTTTTGATAGAATACGGCGACGAAATTCCGGCCTCCGGCCACGTTCCCGATTTGTGAGGTAAGTTCAATGGCAAAAGATGGTTACGGTGCTGACTCCATTCAAGTGCTGGAGGGCCTCCAGGCTGTCCGCAAACGTCCCGCGATGTATATCGGAGACACCAACGTCCGCGGCTTGCATCACCTGGTCTACGAGGTCGTCGACAACAGCATCGATGAGGCGCTAAACGGCAGTTGTACCAAGATCAGCGTGACGATCCACATCGACAACAGCGTGAGCGTTGTCGACGACGGACGCGGCATTCCGGTGGACAACCATCCCAAATACCGCAACAAGTCTGCTCTCGAAGTCGTGATGACGGTACTGCACGCCGGCGGCAAGTTCGACAATTCAAGTTACAAGGTGGCCGGCGGGCTTCACGGGGTGGGCGTCTCGTGCGTGAACGCCTTGTCGGAGTGGTGCGAGGTCGAGGTAAGGCGCGACGGGTTTGCGCACGTCCTGGCCTTCAGAAGGGGCATTCCCGAGGGCAAACTGGAAAAACGGGGACGGACCAAAGCCACCGGTACGCGCGTGACCTTCCGTCCCGATCCGGAGATCTTTGAAGTCTCCGAATATAACGCCGATACGCTGCTGGGGCGCTTGCGCGAACTGGCGTTTCTCAACAGAGGCCTGAAGATCCTCTTCGAGGACGAACGCACCGACGCCGAGTCGATCGTGATGCAGTACAAGGGCGGCATCATCGAGTACGTGGAATACCTGAACCGGAACCGCGAGACCCTCCACCGGAAACCCATCTATTTCGAAGCGGAGAAAGACCGGGTGCAGTGCGAGATCGCCCTGCAATACACCACGGCCTACACCGAGACGATCTCGTGTTTCGCCAACAACATCAATACCCACGNNGGCCGCCCTGACCAAGGCCCTGAACGATTACGCGCGCAAGAACAACCAGTTCAAGAAGGCCGATATGAGCATCTCGGGCGACGATACCCGGGAAGGCCTGACGGCCATCGTTTCCGTGCGCGTGCCCAATCCGCAATTCGAAGGCCAGACCAAGA
>DDYW01000177.1 GCA_002348185.1 Candidatus Hydrogenedentes bacterium UBA2224
ATGGGGTCTACCGGACGCTTACGGAAAATGCAGGGCATTCGATTTCGCCAAAAAGGAAAAACGTCCCCTTGGAAGAACTGAACAACGCAATGCCATATTGTAGCTCAGACATTAGGAAGCACGTCGCTGCCCACATATCGAAACTGCTGAAGGAGAAGCCGGGGTTTGCACAATTGGATCCGGACTGCGCAAAAGCCATTGAGAAAGAACTGGGCTTGTTGCAAGACTTCCTGGCGGAGTGAACCTTGTGTCACAGTGCCGTGTATGCTCCCGTGGAGTTTGTAGTCGTGCTGAAGAGTAGAGACGGGGACGCGGAATTAAAGGGGAATGAAAGGGACAGACTACCATTTATCTTAATCTCTCCCTCAGTCTGCTTTATCCTCCGCATATGAGCCGCGGGGCACGCATTGTCGTTCGGGGGTATCCGCATCATGTGACGCAGCGCGGGAATCGCCGCGCCGATATATTCGAGGACGCTGGAGGTCTGCGGCGCCGCTGCGTTTCTTGACCAATTGGAAGCGCTCCCACACGGGACCCTCCGCCCCCGGAAGCGCGGCTGTAATGCCATAACGAACAACAAAAGTCCAAGAAAACGAAAAGCACCATGGCAATACGTAGTCTATTCCTGAATTTGCGCTGAATTTGCGGAAAGTCGTAGTCTGTCCCTGATTTTTCGGAGTTTTCCTGAAATTTCTCAAACGGGGATAGACCAATGATGCAATGGGCTTCACAAACATTACTGACCGCCGTCATCTGCGTTTTGGCAGCAACGACATCCGACGCGCAGACCGACACCAGAGTCCTCCTCGACCATGCGGTGATCGTGACCAGTTCGGACGAGCCGTCTTTCATCCAGTATGGCATACAGGATTTGGCGCAGTATCTGAAGGAACTGACCGGAGACCAGATTCCTGTGCTGAGCCCGGCCGACAACACTACGGGCGTGCGGATCGTGGTAGGCACGGATGCGGTCAGAAAGCTCTTTCCCCAGAGTACTTTCGGCGATGACCCCGGCGATGAGGGATACGTGCTCCGCACGGTGTCCAAAGACGGAGCGCATTGTGTCCTTGCCAGTGGCGCCACCCCACGGGGGACGAAGATCGCCATGGGGCTGTTAATGAAGAAGATTCATTCCGACGGGATGTCGGCCTTTGTTCCGGTTACGCTCGACGTGTCGGGCAAGCCCGCCTTCGCCAAACGGGGCATGCACTTCAACGGCTGGGCCCTCAATCACCCGTATACATTTCGAACCTGGACGGAAGAGGATTGGCAGAAGTACCTGGACATCCTGTCGTACCAGGGCGTGAATCTGTTCTATCTCTGGCCCTTCATCGAGATCATGCCCGTACCGCTCTCCCCCGAAGACGAGGCCTACCTGGAGGAGTGCCGGCGGGTCGTTGAGTACGCGCAGACGAAGCATGGCATGGAAGTATGGCTCATGCAGTGCACCAACCGCGTCGCCAAAGACCGGTGCGGTGTGGCCGACCCCAGACAGCGCCCCTACTGGAGACCTTCGCAGGAGGATCTGCACCCCGGCAATCCCGAACACTTCGAGGCCATCATGGCGTCGCGCGAGGCCATGTATCGCATCATCAACAACGCCGACGGGGTGTGCAATATCGACTCCGATCCCGGTTTCCTCGCCGAAGGCACGTTCGACGACTACAACAAGGTCCTGCTGGGATGCCGGGCCTTGCTCGATCGTCACAATCTCAAGGGAGAACAGGCCAAACTCATTAACTGGATGCTCTGGGGTTGGGGACGCAAGGAGAAGATCCAGTTCGAAGGCCTGGTGGACCATCAACGGCTCGCCCTGCGGGCCTTGATTGAGGGAGGCCCCAAACCGTTGTGGCTGATCTCCGGGCAGTTTCCCGAGTATCTGCCCATGTGCCGCGACGAAGGGCTGATATCCAGAACCGTGTATTTCCCCTACGGCGTCATCGAACGCGAGCCCGGCTATCCGGTGACCAATGTGGAGATCGACGCGATCCGTGGATTGTTCAACGGCCCGGATGCGAAGTTTCCCGGCCTGGCCGGTATCATGGGCAACGTGCAGACCCCCCTGCTCCAGTTTCCAAACCTGTTCTACTTCACATCGTTAATGTGCGATTCGAACTACGCGGATGTGTCGGAAAAAGACGTCCTGTTGGAGGTTTCCGCCCATCTGTTTCCCGACCATCGACAAGTCCTGGCCGACAGCTATCTGGCTCTGAAAGAAGACGACCCCGCCAAGGTTGACGCGCTTGTCGCCCAGCTTGACCAGATCATCCAGAACGACACCTTCGGCCGGCCGGGCGTCTTTGGGCGCAAGCTGTTTCCCAATCACCGCATCGTGGCCGAGAACATGCTCCTGCAACTGCGAATGCGTGCGGCGTACAGGAGACTTCTGGCCGGTGTGACGCCGGCCACACCGAAGGCGGAGTGCGAGAAGCTCGTGTGCGACTACCTCGAGGCCTACCTCGCCTGGGACACGACCCATGGCTGGCACAACATCTTCGGTTGGGAGGCCTGGCAGTTGGCCGCGTTCCCTTACGGCGCGATTGCCGGTGAACTGCGCAAGAACCTCAGTACCGATTCCGAGGTGAACGATTTCTTCGCTGACGTCGCCGGATCTTTGTCCAGCAAGTACGACGCGCATATCGTCCAGCAGGGGTGCATCGAGCCGTTCAAGTCGGCCGTGTTTGCGGCAAAGCCAGAAGCGACTGAGGTGGGGGAAACGTCATGAATCGAACGAAGCCGCGTGAGCAAGATGGGGTTTGTTGGCGGCCCGGCGCAAGGGTCGCCGCCATATTGACCATGCTGATGATTCTCCCCGGTTTCCAGCTCGCTTCGTCTGCGGACGACGCCCATACCGCTGATTCGGAAACGGCCGTGGGCAGGTCCAATCTCGACCTGGCCGCCCCTATTGAGCGATGGGACGAGGCCGTGCCGCTGGGCAACGGGCTCCTGGGCGGGCTGCTTTGGGGTGAGGGGCGCAACGTCAAGCTCTCGCTCGACCGCGGCGACATCTGGGACTGCCGTATGCCCGAAAAGACCCGGAACCCCGACTGGAACTACGCCACGCTGTGCCGGCTTGTGGCCGGGAAGAAATACGAAGAGATGCTCGAGGTGTTCGAGTTCGACACGCCGGAACTCCCCTATCCGACGAAGCTACCCGCCGGACGAATTGAGCTGAACCTGGATGAATTGCAAGCGATCGAATCCTTCGGGTTGGACCTGCCCACGGCGACCGGTAGGGCCACGCTTACTGGTTCTACAACCCTTGAGGCCTTCTTCAGCGCCGTCGAGCCGGTGGCATTGATGCGTGTTCCTGGCGACAGGACGGTCGATTTTACAATCATCACGCCGGGCGTCGTGGAGAAACTGGGCTACGAAGCGGCCGCCGAGGGACGGGAGGACCGTGCTGACGGCACGTTGATCAAGTGGTTCGTGCAAAACGCTGCCGGCGATGTGCAATACGTGGTTGCGGCGGGCGCCCGCAAGATAGATGGGGCGACCCTGGTTGCCGTCTCGATCACAACGCGCAGCGACGACCCGCAGCCGCTGGCGCTTGCCAAAAGACGCATCACCGTCGCGCTGGACGCCGGTTGGGAGGCTGTACGGCGCGGGCACCTGGCGTGGTGGAAGCAGTTCTGGTCGAAATCCAGCGTAACGCTGCCCGACGCGGCCGTCCAGCAGCAATACGACCTGACGAACTACTTTTTGGGTTCGGCGTCGCGTCGCGGCGCCCCGCCGATTCCCCTGCAGGGCGTGTGGACGGCCGATAGCGGCGAACTGCCGCCCTGGCGGGGCGAGTACGCCAACAACATCAACACCCAAATGAGTTACTGGGCGTATCTGGGCGCGGGGCATTTCGACGAGGGCGCCGCGCTCACCGATTTTCTGTGGGACCTTGCGCCGAGGCATCGGGCCTATGCCGAGCAGTTCTGCGGCACGCCGGGCCTCTTCGTGCCGGTGACCATGGCGCTGGACGGCAGTGTCATACTGACCTGGGCGCAGGTTACCTTCGCGTTGCCGCAAGGCTCGTGGCTGGCACACAGTTTCTACCTGCACTGGCGCTATACGATGGACGACCAGTTCCTCAAAACACGCGCCTATCCTTATTGCGTGGCCACGGCCGAAGGGCTCCTGGGGATATTGAAGCCGGACGGCAATGGCAAACTGAAATTGCCGCTCTCGACCTCCCCTGAGATACGGGAGAATCAGCTTAGTGCCTGGCTGACCCCGAACTCGACCAGCGATCTGTCCATCATGCGCTGGCTGTTCGCGGCGCTTGTGGAAATGTCGGCGCCGGCCGGTAAGCCCGAGCAAGCCGAGCGTTGGAAAGGCGTGCTGGATGCGCTGGACGATTTCGCCGTGGAAGGCGAGGACGGTCCGCTGAAGCTGACCCCTGACGAATCGCTGGACTATACACACCGCCACCACTCGCACCTGATGGCCATTCACCCTTTTGGCACATTGCACGTCGAAGGCAGCGACCGCGACCGGCGCATCATCGAGGCATCTATCGAACGACTCGACGCGTTGGGCACAGAGCAATGGGTAGGCTTCTCCTTCCCCTGGTACTCGTGCCTTGCGGCCCGGGCCGGCTACGGCGAGCGGGCCTTGGACAAGCTCGAGATCTTCGTCCAGGCCTTTGTCTCCCGCAACGGCTTCAATCTCAACGGCGACTACAAGGATTTGGGCTATTCGGCTTTCAAGTACCGGCCATTCACGCTCGAGGCCAATTTCGGGGCCGTGCAGGCCGTGCACGAGATGTTGCTGCAGAGCTGGGGCGGCAGGATCCGCGTCTTCCCAGCGGTGTCTGAACGCTGGGCCGATGTTTCGTTCGACAATCTCCATGCCGAGGGCGGCTTTCGGGTGTCCGCCGAACGAAGGGGCGGAAGAACCCATTGGGTGCGCATCCAGGCCGATGCAGGCGGATTGCTGCGGCTGCGCGATCTCTTCGACGGGAACAACGTCACCTGGAACCGCAGTGACGTCAACCTCGTTGGCCAAAACTACGAATGCCGCCTGGCTTCAGGCGAGGTGCTCGAAGGACGCGTGCAGTAATGGACCTGCGTGCGTCCTCGCAGGCCCGCGTCATTGCGGTTCATCCCGCCACTCGTGTCGAATGTCCGTTTGGCAAATTGATGGACCGCGCCCGCTTGGGTATGATGAGGCCATCCTTCGTGAGGCCCAACAGACCCCCGGGGGTGGGGTGCCGGCGGGAGCCCGCGGGCATGCCGCCCGCGCGGAGGTAACGGGAGAGCGCGCATCATGAAATCGAGCATCGCGGAGCTGAGACGGGGCGTCCTGAGGACCGCAGTGTGCCTGGGCGCGATTCTGGGGTCCCTGCTCGCATCGCATCCCGCCTGCGCCTATGAAGCGGGCGGTCCCGGGGATGGGGAATTCGTTATCAGCGACGAAGAGCGCGCGAAGATCACGGAAGCCGTGCCGGACTCAGCGCCCGCGACGCCCAAAAAGCCGAGGAAGTTGCTGATATTCGATCTCAATGTGGTGTATGGGGGCCATCCTTCGCGGTTTTATGCGAATTGGGCCTTTCAGGAGATGGGCAGGAAGACCGGCGCGTTTGAAGTGGTGATCAGCCGGGACCCGGCCGTCTTCGAGAAGGCGTCGCTCGCCCAGTTCGATGCGGTGTTTCTGAACAATACCGTCGGCAACCAGTTTTCCGACCCCGTGCTCCGGCAAAACCTGCGGGAATTCGTCTATGCGGGCGGCGGTCTCATGGGCGTGCACGGCGCCAGCGTGGCTTTCTGGAACTGGGGTGAAGGCGGCGGCGATGACTGGCCGGAATTCGGGCGGATGCTCGGCGGCCGGGGCGCTGCCCATCGCGAAGCCGACGAACACGCCTACATGAAGATCGATTCGCCCGGCCATCCGCTGCTGACGCCGTTCCCCGAGGGGGGATTCGACCTCCGCGACGAGTTTTTCCGGGTGGGCGACCCCTATTCCCGCAACCGGGTGCGGGTGCTTTTCAGCATTGACACACAGAAGACGGACCTCAGCGCGAAACCTCCCGAGCGGGAAGACCAGGACTACGCCATGGCGTGGGTGCGCCGCTACGGCCGGGGCCGGGTGTTCTACACGACCATCGGCCACAATCCCGCCCAGTACTGGGACCCGGCGATGCTGCAGTTTCATCTGGGTGCAGCGCAGTTTGTGTTGGGTGACCTCGAGGCGCCGACCATCCCCAGCGCGCGGGTCACTCCGGCCATCCGCGCCCAGGAAGAGCTCGGGTGGCGCCTGGGTATCACGGCGTACACGTTCCATCGCTACACCCTTTTCGAAACGATCGAAAAAACCTGCCAGTTGGGCGTGGCCTACCTGGGTGGCCTGGATTTTCAGAAGGTCAGCCGGGACATCGACAAGAATTTCAACGCGGATCTGAGCGACGAGGAACTCGATGCGATTCGCATGAAACTGGATGACGCGGGCGTCCGGATGCTGTCATGTTTCTATTCGGTCATTCCGGGCGACGAAGAGGGGTGCCGCAGGGTGTTCGAGTTCGCGCGCAAGATGGGCATCGAGGTCCTGCTCTCCGAGCCGCCGCTCGAAGCGCTGGATCTCATCGAACGGTTCTGCGACGAGTACAAGGTCAGCCTGGCCCTGCACAACCACGACCAGAAGGCGTCGCCCAATTACTGGAGCCCCGAGGCGGTGATGGCGGTCTGCGGGGGCCGCGGACCGCACATCGGCGTATGCGCGGACATGGGCTACTGGATGCGCAGCGGCATTGATCCGGTGGCCGCCGTGAGCACCATCGGCCACCGGCTGTTCGTGGTTCAGATGCACGACCTCCACGAGCTCAGCACCGACGGCCACGATGTGCCCTGGGGCACAGGCGCGGGCAAGGTCCGCGAATTCCTGGAAGAAGTCCATCGCCAGGGCGTCACACCGATGAAGTTTGGTCTCGAATACTCCTACGACTGGGAAGATTCCATGCCCGAGGTCGAACAGTCGGCGCGGTTTTTTGACCAGGTGACCCTCGATTTGGCGAAATGACGGCATGCCACACACGGAACACGCGAGGAGGGTATCGTGAACGAGCTGATGGCCAGGCTCAGCGCCTATGACTGGGGCGGGGACCGGGGGTCGCTGAAAGACATCGATAATCTCATTGTGGCCGCCCAGGGCGACCCGGGCAAGCTGTCGGAGCTGGAACTCGCCTTGCTCGAGGTCCTGCAATCGGAGCTGCGTCTGCCCGCGAAAGAGTATATCTGCCGGCAACTGGCCCTGCTCGGCACGGCCCGCTGCGTTCCTGTGCTGGCCGGGATGCTGACCGACCCCGAGTTGTCGGATCGCGCCCGGTTCGCGCTCGAAGCCATACCGGATGCCTCAGTGGATGACGCACTGCGGTCGGCGCTGGCAAATGCCGAAGGCGTTCTGCGCGTGGGCATCGTCAACACGTTGGGTGAACGGCGCGACGCGAAGGCCGTTCCCCTGCTGACGGAATTGCAGAAAAGCGCCGACGGCGTGCTGGCGAGAGCGGCCGCGGCGGCCCTCCGCAAGATCGCGCCGCCCGCGTAGAAACCCATGCCAGACGTTCGCAGGAAGAGTTCGATCCTTACCCCGGAGAATCCAATGCCGACCTCATCAAAGAACCCAGTCTCCAGGAGCAGAATCATCACCCGGCGGAGTTTCCTGGGCAGGTCCGCTGCCGCAACCGGCGCGGCCGCCGCGCCGGCGCTCCTCCCCGCATCGGCATGGGGCGCGGACGGACAGGTCGCCCCGAGTAACCGCATTACCGTGGGCCTGATCGGGCACGGCATGATGGGCCGGGGCCATCTTGGCCGCCTCCTGTCTGCGCCGGAGATCGAGGTGCTCGCGCTGTGCGAGGTGGACCGGACGCGCCTCGACGCCGGTCTGGCCGCCGTGGCGGGCGCCTATGCCGAACGGAGCGCCAGCGGCGCGTATGCGGGATGCGGCGCCTATGCCGACTACCGGGAATTGCTGGCGCGCGACGACATCGACGGCGTGGTCATCGCCACGCCGGATCATTGGCACAGCCCGATGTCGATTCATGCCGCGGAGGCCGGCAAGGACGTGTACTGCGAGAAGCCCATTTCGATCACGATCGATGAAGGCCGCCAGCTCGTCCACGCCATGCGGCGTCACGGCCGCGTGTTCCAGAACGGGAGCCAATACCGGACCAGCCCCAGTATCCGCCGGGCCTGCGACTTCATCCGTAAGGGCGGACTCGGGAACGTCACCGCGGCGTTCACCCTCTGGAGGAGCATGGGCGAGTTCATCGGCGGGGGGCGTTTCCAGCCCTACGCCGCATGCGTGAACCCCGCCGTGACGGGGAAATACTATGCGCCGCAGGACTATGCGTTGCCGGAAGAGCCCGTGCCGGACGGCCTGGACTGGGACCTCTGGCTCGGCCCGGCCCCGGCGCGCCCCTATAACAGCCTGTACCACATCAACCCCATGCCCGGAGTGGTCCCGTGGTCGTTCTGTGAGGATTTCGGCGTCGGTCCCTCCACCTGGTATCACTCGCATGCGGCCGACGTGCTGCAGTATGCGCTCGGATACGAAGAGAGCGGCCCGGTCGAGCTGCTTCATCCGGGCAGCGGCGAATTCCCCACCCTCACCTGCTGCTACGCCAACGGGGTGCTGCTGCATCTCGTGGAAGGCTGGGACCAGGTAAAAAGCCTCTACCAGGCCGTGCCGCAGGAAGCCCAGCTCGACGGGAGTTTCGGCGGCGTCGTGGTCGGCGAGCGGGGATGGCTCACCACCATGTCCGGAGGGAGCGGAGTGACGGGCGGCCCGGAAGAACTCATGGCCGAGTACCGTGATCCCCGCCACGATGTAGATCTCGGCGGCAAGGATCACCACGGCAACTGGTTCGAGTGCATCGCCACGCGCGGAAAACCCCATTCGCATGAGGAGATCGGACATCGCGCCGCGTCGCTCGGGCACCTGACGATCATCGCCTATAAGCTGGGCCGATCGCTCAAATGGGATCCCGCGCGCGAGGTCTTTCCGGAAGATGCGCAGGCCAACCGCATGCTGCGCCGCGCCCGGCGCGCCCCGTGGCATATCTGAGGACCGGGTACTACCGTACTCTGCCAATCAGCCGCAGGAGACCGTCGAGAATGGTCAGGGGATGGGGCGGACAACCTGGAACAAACAGGTCGACGGGAAGCAGTTCGCCCACGCCCCGCCCGACCTCGTCGTGGCCGGAGAACATCCCGCCGGAAATGGCGCACGCGCCGACCGCGATGACCACTTTGGGTTCGGGAACGGCCTCGTATGTCTTCATCAGGGCGGATTCCATGTTCCGTGTCACGGGACCGGTGACCAGCAGGCCGTCCGCGTGCCGTGGCGACGCAACGAACTGAATGCCGAAGCGGGCGAGGTCGTAGGAGATCGTGCTCAGCACGTTCGTGTCCGCTTCGCAGGCGTTGCACCCGCCGGCGCTCACTTCGCGCAGGCGAAGCGACCTCCCCAGAAACCGGCGCAGACCGGGTTCCAGCGCGGTGGCGTGCGGGAAGGGGCCGGCGCCGTCAAACACAAGGTCGTCGCGCTGCCGAACCGCCATGCGGTGTTCCTGGGAGAACGTCAAACTGTGTTCCGGACAGGCGGCAGCGCATTGGCCGCAGAACAGGCACGTCCCCAGGTCAAGGCGCGTCTTGTCCTCACGGCGCGTGATCGCGCCCACGGGACAGAGGCCGGTGCAGACGGCGCATTCCGCCGGGCATCGGGTCCCGTCGAGCAGCGGCAGGCCACGGTACCGGCCGGACAGGGGCGGCGTCTCTTCGGGATACTTCAACGTGCGGTACCCTTGAGACAGCCGGGCAAGAAGCGCTCCGATCATGGCATGAACTCCTTGCTCACAGGTCAAACCCGCAGTAGGAAAGGTTGAAACTCTTGTTGCACAGGGGAAAATCGGAGATCTGCTGGCCCCGCAGCGCCAGGGCCAGGCCCATCCAGTTGTGAAACGAGGGATCCACGACTTTGTAGCGGGCGATCTGGCCATCCGCGCCGGTGATGATCGTGTGGCAGATCTCGCCGCGCCAGCCTTCCACGAGCGAAATCACCAGCGAATCGGCTGCGGGCGGCCGGGCCGGCGCGGTGCACGCCGGACCTTCGGACAGCTCTTCCAGGCGTTGCCGGATGAAATGGGTGGACTGACGGATCTCGCCCCGCCGGACCTGAGCACGCGCGAAGACGTCGCCTGTCGGCCACGTGGTCAGGGGGATGCTCACAAAACGGTAGATGCCGGCGGGATGTTCAAACCGGACGTCGCGCCCGACATTGCACGCGCGCGCGGCCACGCCGACCAGTCCCAGTTCCTGACAGAGGGCGGGCGTCAAGGCCCCGGTTTCTTCAAAACGGGCCATCACGGACGGGGAGCTGAACAGCAGTTCGATGGCGCCGGTCAGGTCGCGGCTCGTGCGCTCGAGCCGGTCAACCATCTGGCCGGGCAGGTCCGGCGTGAGATCAAAGGCCACCCCGCCCGGACGGAGCCAGCCCCGCCCGAACCGGCTTCCACACGCCAGCGCGGTGATGTTGAGCAGGTCGCCGCGTAAGCGTCCGCAGAAGGAGGCGGTGGGGAGGTAGCCGACGTCTCCGGAAAGCGCGCCGAGATCGCCCGCGTGGTTTGCGAGACGCTCCAGTTCGAGGGCGATTCCGCGAATCTCCTCAGCGCGAAACGAGACGGGGGTCCGGGTGAGCGCCTCCATTGCCTGGCAATACGCGAGCCCGTGTCCGATCGATGTATCGCCGGCAAGCGCCTCCATGTAGTGCATCGTGCGGGCGGACGGCTCGCCCGTCAGCCTCCGCTCAATGCCGCGATGCTGATACCCGAGCGAGATTTCCAGGTGCATCACGTTTTCCCCGTGGCACTGGAATCGGAAATGGCCCGGTTCAATGATCCCGGCGTGCACAGGCCCCACCGCCACCTCGTGCACCTCCTCGCCTTCCACCCGGTAAAACGCGGTCACGGACGGCTCGATGGGCTCGCCGGGCCCGCGACCCCACGCGTCGTGGCCCGCGCGCCAGGCACGGTGATACCGCAGCGGTTTCAACCAGGGATGTTCCTCGGGACGGATGCCCCACTGCTCGGCGATTTCGCGCTCAAACCACGACGCCTGAACGCAATAGGGCGTCAGCGCGGGGTACCGGTCTCCCGCATCCGCGGCCAGCACCGTGAAACCGCCGGAGTCAGCGGTTCCCAGAACCGCATACAGCCGCACCCCGCCGCCACAGGGACTGCCGAACAGACTGACGAGCCGGCCGTTTTCCGCAACACGCCGTACAACGTGTTCCCGGAACACATCCGGGGACAGCACCGGGATCTCGCTTAAACGGACCGGGATGCAATTGAAGGCCTGCGCACCGCATTCCGTGTTCATGGGGCACCTCGCACGATGCGCGCGGCATCGTCCAGCAGGCGCCAGAGCGGGCCGGGAATCCAGAGCCCCAGCACGAGCAGCGCGCCCAGGGAGACCAGGACCAGCGCCTTGTCGACGACGTCCGCGTGTTCCACGTTCGGTTTCGCCACGGGGTCGCCCCAGGCGATGGTGATGGCGCGCTGGAGCACAGCCACGAACACGATCCCCGCAGCGGCCAGGAACAGGCCCATGGTCCAGTAGGAACCGCTACTCGCGGCCGCGCGAACGATGAGGAACTCGCTCAGGAATGCCGCAAAGGGCGCGGCGCCAATAAGCACCAGCAGGCCGCCGAACAGCGCCTTGCCCCACACGGGGGCCGCGCGCAGGGCGCCCGCCATCGTGCGCACGTCGTGGGTGCCGTACATCTGGCCGAGCCGCCCGGCGGCAAAGAACGACAGCGGCTTGCAGAGCGCATGGTTCAGCGCGTGAAGCAGGGCGGCGAACGTGCCCGCTCCCCCCAGCCCCAGCCCGACCGCGATGATTCCGAGATGCTCGACGCTGCTGTAGGCCAGCAGCCGTTTCAGATCGTGCTGAAATACAATGAAGGCCGCGGCGGTAAGCATGGACGCCAACCCGAAGAGCAGCAACAGCCGCAGGCTCCATCCCGCATGACCGGACGATTCCTCCACCAGCGGCACATACCGCATCACGCAGTACAGCGCGGCGTTTAGCATGCACCCGGAAAAGACGGCCGAGACCGGGGCGGGCGCCTGGCTGTGCGCGTCGGGAAGCCAACTGTGCATGGGCGCCAGCCCCGCTTTCGTGCCATAGCCGACCAGCAGGAAGACAAAGGCCGCCTTCATCAGAACGGGGTCAAACTCCCCGGCGTGCTCCCGGAGGCGTGTCCACAGCAGCGCCTCCGAGGCAGGCAGATGAAGCCCATTGGCCGCGGCGGCGGCCAGAAGCGTTCCCATGAAGGCGAACGCGACGCCGACAGAACAGATGATGAGGTATTTCCACATGGCCTCGACGGACGCCGAGGACCGGTGAATGCAGATCAGAAACGCCGTCACGAGGGTCGTCGCTTCCAGGCCGGCCCACATGATGCCGATGTTGTTCGAGAGCAGCACGAGGGTCATGGCCGCCAGAGCGCCAAACCACAGCGCGCTGAAACGCCGGGCCACCTTCAGACTCAACGCGCCGTCGAGGATCTCCGGCTGGAAATAGCCGTGCATATAGAGCGAGCTCGTTGTGAACACCGTCATCATCACGAGGAGATGAACGGCGGACAACGCGTCCAGGCAGAGCCATCCCCGGGCCGCTGCGATCGAACCGCTGGCGCGCGTCATCCCAATGCAGATGCCGGCCGCCAGCGCCGCCGTCAGCACGCCCAGCACGGTGGCGCGCAGCACCGCCCGCGCGGTACGGCACGCCAGACAGGCGAGCCCGCCCGCCAGCGGCGCCAGCAGTAACGCCCAGAGAAATGCGGATGCGGTCATGGGCATCTCAGCCTTTCAACGTGTCCAATTGGTCGACATCCATGTGGTCGAACGCGCGGTTGATGTGGTATACGGCAACCCCCATGACGAGCACGGCGGCAAACGCATCCAGCAGGACGGCCAGATCCACCAGCAGGGGCATTTCACGGAGGATCACCACGCCGAATACGTACATTCCGTTTTCCATCACGAGATAGCCGAGAATCTGGCTGATGGCCTTCTTCCGGCTCACGATAACGAACAGGCCCACAAACACCATGAAGAACGCCACCGGAGCGACCAGGGGCGTCACGCGTCCCGCGAAGGCGGGCAGGCGTGAACACAGCCACGCCGAGGCCGCGAGGGCCGCAAACCCCGCCAGCGTCGAGGCCATGTGACCGATGTAGGGTTCGACTTCGTGGCGCGCGTCGGTCTCGCGCAACGCGCCCAGGAGGAGGCGGGGGAAGATCACACCCTTCAGGCCGATAACCACCCCGCTCATCACCACGGTCCACACCGTCAAGCCGTCTTCATGGACGAGCAGGGAAAGCACGCCCAGGGCGATCCCCTGGCACGCCACGGCCCGAATGCACGATTTGAGCTGGCTGAACCCGAGCAAGAGCAGGTTCGTGACGATCAGGACCAGCATGATGATGTCGATAGACGTGTTCAAGCCATTACCTCAAAAGCAGAACAAAGGCCAGCGCGGACAACACCACGGCGCCCATCAGCAGCCGCGGAACGCGCACCAGGCGCAACCGGGCCATGGACGATTCAATGACGCCCACGAGCACGCCCAGCCCGGCCATGGCGCACAGCGCGACGGCGATGTCCAGTCCCGCGTGAACCGTGCGGACCGGCGCCACCACATTGATAAGCAGCGAGCCCAGCACCCAGAGTTTCAAAGCCGCGCCGTACAGGATGAACGCGAAATCCGGGCCGCTGTGATCGAGCACCATCACCTCGTGGATCAT
>DDYW01000181.1:0-68253 GCA_002348185.1 Candidatus Hydrogenedentes bacterium UBA2224
ACATGATTTCGGACCAGTTGGCCCAATCCTTATTTTCAATATATAACGTCAGCGGGCTGCCCAAGGTAACCCCATGCCGCACACCGGATAAAAAACGCACCGTGTCGGCCTCTATTTTCATCCTGGCCCCGCGGCCGTAACCGCCCTGGCGGCGGACCAGCTGTTTGTTAATATATTCGGCGGTAAGGGGCAGTCCGGCCGGCATCCCCTCAATAATGGCCACGAGCGCAGGCCCGTGTGATTCTCCCGCAGTAAGATATCTAAGCATTATTACCTCCGATCGCATCAAAATGCTCTGTTGTTTCAGCGTTCAGACAAAAGCAGGTCCGGGTTCAAGAAAACAAGATTCTTCACTGCGTTCATAATGACACGCTGTTTTATTGTTTATTTCTTCTCAATAATTCTTTTTTCAGAGCCGCCCGCATCACTTCCAATGGGGCGGCAGCGCCGGTCCACAATTCGAAAGCCAGGGTGCCCTGGCGCAGCAGCATGCCCATGCCATTGACAGTGTCAGCCCCGGCTTGACCGGCTTTCTTTAAAAACAAGGTCTCCACCGGATTATATATCAGGTCAGAAGCTACCTGCCCCGGCCTGAATACTTTAAAAGGCAGCGGGACAACCTCGTTAATATTCGGGCTCATCCCCAGGGGAGTCGCCTGCACCACCAGGTCTGATTCTGCCAGGATCCGGGCCGGCAGTATGCCCCCCGCTTGGTCAGGCCAGGGTATCGTTTCTACCCGGATACCGGTTGCTTCGGCCACAGAGTGGGCCAGTTCACTAGCTCTCCTGCCGGTGCGGTTGGCAAAATTTATTTTCTTCACCCCGGCCAGCGCCAGCTGCATCGCCACCGCGCGTGCAGCGCCGCCTGCTCCCAGGAACAAGACCGTTTTACCGGCGGGATTAAACCCGGCTTCTCTCAGGGCGTGTAAATATCCTTTGCCGTCGGTATTGTCGCCATATAGTTTTCCCGAGCGATTAACGATGGTATTAACCGCACCGGTCAGTTTCGCTTCGTCAGAGAGCTCGTCCAGCAGGGGCAGCACTGTTTCCTTGTGGGGGATCGTAACATTCACGCCAACCATGCCCAGAGCCCGCAGCGCTTCTACCGCTGCGGCCAGGCTGAGCGGCTCGACCCTGAAAGGCACATAGGCATAATCAAGCCCCGCGGCAGTAAAGGCCGCATTGTGTATAGCCGGTGAAAAGGTGTGCTCCACCGGACAGCCAAAAATACCGCATATCTTTGTCCGGCCGCTAATCCCACTTGCCATGTAAAACCCCCGGATCCTTTTTTATACGGTCCAGCACTATCTTCTCCAGGTGACGGCTGATCAGCCTGGTTCCCCAGAACTCTTTTCCTTCCATCGGCACAACCAGAATGGTAAACAAGCCGGCCAAATTGCCGCCGAAAATATCAGTGAAGATCTGGTCGCCCACCAGGGCTGTTTCCTGCGGACTTGTGCCCATCAGCTCCAGGGCGCGCTTAAAAGGCCCGGGGAACGGCTTAACCGCCCGGTGTACAAACGGCATCTCCATTTCCGCGGCTATAGCGCCCACCCTGCGGCGGGAATTATTGGATACAATGCCCATCCGCAAGCCCTCACCGCGCAGTTCCAGGATCAGCTCCATTACTTCCGGGAGCGCGTTTATCGAGTCCCGCCGGATGATGGTATTGTCCAGGTCAAAAATAACACCTTTGAGCCCCAGGTCCAGTAACAGTCCGGGCTTGATTTCCGTTATCGTTGGAACGTATAACTTGGGATAAAAAATTTTCAGCAATTGGTTCTCCTGATTTTTTTGTTCATTCTTTTTTCCATCATTCTCGCCTTTTCCAGTTCCAGCGGCGTGTTGACATTAAAGAAAACGGTGTCAATATCCGCAGCAGCCTGAAGTATTGCCTCACTGACATAATGGCGTAAGAACCCCAGGCTGCCTCGAACGTGTCCCGCTCACCCCGGTGCAGGACCGGCGCCCTCGCGGATCATTTCAGCTTTCATCGCCTGTCCCGCGGGGTTTTCAGCAGGGCGTCTGATCGCCTATACTCGGAAACGCTATACTGCATTGGGGGACTCGCGGGTCCTGTCAGGGCCGGAAAGAAAGGGTGGTATGAAAGCGCGCAGTCTGGTTTGGCGGTTCGTGACCCTTGGGGCCGTTTCCATAACGTTCTTCGCGACGCAGGCCTCTGCCGAAACCGCGTTAACGGGGATCACGGTGTTCGCATGCGACGAGCACGGAACCGTGAATCCGACGTTGCGGTTCAACAGCGGTCCCGTTGATCCCGCGTGGGACCTCTTCGTCGCGCGAAGCGGCGAGGCCCCTGACGCGGCCCCCCAATGGCTCAACCAGGAAGACAACCGCATCCACGTGCCCCTCGCTCCGGGAACGCATTCTTTCGCACTGCATTTCGACTCTCCGGGCATGGAGAGGTTCATGGGCATCAACCTGTTCTTCGACGGAGCGGACTCGGCACCCGCCATTTCCGGGTATATTGACACTCAGGCAACGGAGGCTTCCTCGCTGAGAGCAAACGCTTCCGGAAAGACGCACGGTCTTCCAATCACTGATATCCCCAGGGCCGGCGCCCTGGTGTTTCGCAGCGGGGGGGCGGGGCTATGGACCGCCAACCTCGCCGGTGTATCCCAGTGCGAAGTGGCTCTGACGGAGTTCAGGGTGGCCCCGGGCGCGGAGGGCGGTCCCGACCTGGTCGGACAACATGCCGCCACCCCCAGCGGCGCGCCGGATTACGTGGCGCGGTTCACTCTCGTTGTAACGGAAGCGCCGGGCCGCGCAATCGACCTCATACACTGGCTGCGTACGCGCGCTGAAATGGGCACGTTTCTCGCGGAACCTTCGGTGGAACCGGCCGTGTCCAGTCAGGCCGACGCCGCCGTTGCGCCCCCGTTCAGCTTTCAGTATGGAGGGCAGCCCTCCGACGCCTTGTTGTCGACGTGGGAAATCTCGCGCAGCGTCGTGGGGCTGGATGACGCACGGGCCGCACATACCGTGACGTACACGGATCCGGCTACCGGTCTCGAAGTCCGCTGGGAAGGCATCGAATACGCTTATTTCCCGGCGGTCGAGTGGGTGCTGTACTTCAAGAACACCGGCGCCGGGAACACGCCCATCCTCTCAGATATTCAGGTTCTCACGACCGCCTTCAATCACGAGTTGCCCTCTCCCTGCCGCCTGCACCATTTCAAAGGCGGCGGAGCCGACAGGGAGGCGTACCGTCCGTATCACACCGACCTGGCCGCGTCGACCACCAGCGCGCTGGGTGGCGCGGGAGGACGCGCTTCGGACAAAGACATGCCGTTCTTCAACATCGAGTGTGGAGGGCAAGGCATCGTCATGGCCGTAGCCTGGCCGGGACAATGGGCCGCACGGTTCGTGCGCGACGACAAGAACGGGTTGTCCGTCATAGCCGGCCAGGAGAGCACGCGCTTCGTGTTGTATCCGGGCGAGGAGGTCCGCACGCCGGGGATTGTGCTGCTGTTCTGGAAGGACGGGGACTGGATAGACGCGCAAAACCTGTGGCGGCACTGGATGATGGCCCACGGGATGCCCCGGCCGGGCGGGGAACTGCCCAAACCGATGCTATTGGCCTCGAGTTCGCGGGCGTATGAGGAGATGCACGGCGCCAACGAGCAGAACCAGATCATGTTCATCGACCGCTATCTCGAGGAAGGCCTCGACCTCGACTACTGGTGGATGGACGCGGGCTGGTATCCGTGCGAGGGGTCCTGGTCCAGGGTGGGCACCTGGGAAGTCGATGCCACGCGGTTTCCGAACGGCTTCAAACCCATCAGCGACCACGCCCATGCCCGCGGTCTGAAGACCCTCGTATGGTTCGAGCCGGAACGGGTCACGCCGGGCCGGTGGATTACGCTTAACCATCCCGAGTGGGTCCTCGGCGGGGCAAACGGCGGGCTGCTCAACCTCGGTGAGCCCGAGGTGCGCGAATGGCTCACCAACCACGTTGACAAGCTGCTCACCGACAACGCCATTGACCTGTACCGGCAGGATTTCAACATGGAGCCCCTGCCCTTCTGGCAAGCCCTGGACACGGAAGACCGCGTCGGCATGGCGGAAATCCGCCACGTCACGGGCTATCTGGCCTACTGGGATGAGTTGTTGCGGCGGCACCCGGGCATGTTGATCGATACCTGCGCATCCGGTGGGAGGCGCAACGACCTCGAAACGCTTCGCCGGGCCGTGCCGTTGTGGCGCAGCGACTACGCCTACGAGCCCATCGGCCACCAGGGCATGACTTACGGTCTCTCGTTCATCGTACCCTACCATGGGACGGGGACGGTGGCTCACGTCGATGCGCCGTACTACGGCGCAGGCAAAACGCCGGTCCAGCCGTACGCGTTCTGGAGCAACGCCTGCCCGAGCGTTGTCTGCGGGTTTGATCTGCGCATCCGGGACCTTGATTACGAGGCCTTGCGTACGCTCTTCCGGCAATGGCGCAGCATTGCGCCCTGTTATTACGGGGATTTTTATCCGCTCACGGAATACTCCGTCGAGCCGGCGGCGTGGATGGGCTGGCAGTTCAACGCGCCGGAGACCGGGGGCGGTTTTGTGCAGGCGTTTCGCCGGCAGAAAAGCGATGTGCTGGGGATGCAGTTCCGCTTGCGCGGCCTGAAGCCCGAGGGCCGGTACACGGTCGAGTCCTTCAGCCAGGGCAAGACGGAAGAGTACACAGGCGCGCAACTGATGAACGAAGGGCTCAAGGTGTATATCGCAGAGATGCCCGGCTACGAGGTGGCCCGGTACGAGCTGAAACCGTAGGCGGCGCTTTTCGTCACGTTGTCGACAGAACCCTGAGCGCGAGCTCTGCCATGACGCCCATGCCCGTGCGCAGCGCCTTGTCGTTGAAATCGTAACAGGGGCTGTGCAGCGACGGGTACGGCACATCCGGCTCATTCGCCATGCCGAGAAAGAAGAACGCGCCCGGAACCTTCTCCAGATAACACGCGAAATCCTCGGCGATCATCTGCGGCTCCTTCAGAACCACGACATTGGCGGTTCCGATGGTCCGGCAGGCACTGTCAATCAGCAACTCCGTCATGGCCGCGTCGTTCACGAGGGGAGGATAGGGTTTTTCGCCAAAACTGACCGACGCGGATGCGCGAAACGCCTGGGCCGTGTGGCGCGCAATGCGCCCGATCGCCTCGCGGAGGAGGGCGTCCGTCCCGGGATCAAAGCTCCGGATGGTGCCTTCGAGCAGCGCGGTATCGGGGATGATGTTGGTGGTGGTGCCAGCCTCGATATGCGCGACCGTCACGACGGCGGGCTGCCGGGGATCGACCTCCCGGCTGACGACGGTCTGCAGGGCCGTGGTGATGTGCGCCGCGACAATCACGGGATCGATCGCCGACGCTGGATCGGCGCCATGGCAGCCTCTTCCTTGAATCACCATGCGGAAAAAGTCCGCGCTGGCCATCAGGGGTCCGCTCTTGACGGCGATGGCGCCGGCCGGGAAGAGCGGCGAGCCGTGCAGGCCAAAGATGGCGTCGACGCCGTCCAGGGCGCCGTCCGCGATCATGTATCGGGCCCCTCCCCCCTGCTCTTCACCGGGCTGAAACAGGAGCCGCACGGTCCCCCGGAGCGCGTCGCGGCATTCGAGCAGCACACGAGCGGCGCCCAGCAGGTTCGCCGTATGGCCGTCATGCCCGCACGCGTGCATGCGGCCGGGTATGCGGGAGGCGTAGGGCAGGCCGGTCGCTTCCTCCACCTCCAGGCCATCGATGTCCGCGCGCAGCGCGATGGTCTTGCCGGGTTTCCCCGCAATCGACGCGACGATGCCCGTGCCCTTGCCGAGACCGGTCTGGTGCGGGATCCCCCACTGCGTCAATACGTCCGAAATCCGCCTGGACGTCCACGATTCCTGGAACCGGATCTCGGGATGTTCGTGGAGTTCATGCCGGAGGTCGATGATCTCCGGCAGAATCGTGTCGATGATCCTGCCTGTTGCGCTGCTCATTGCGGTGCCTCGATGATCCGTCGTGCCCTGTCGGGCCGACACCCGCCGGGAGAAGAGTATGCCCGGTCTAGAATTTGAGTTTCGTTCCGGGAAAGGCCGAGAGACTGATGGCCACGTTGAAATCCCAGCCCTGCGTACGGTCGCGGACCTGGAACGACCAGTCGAAACACTTGAATCGTTTGCGGACCTCGTATTCCTGCTGATACAGCTCGCCGCGTTCGAGGTCGTAGCGGTGCTCAAACGCAAACGCCCATTCTTCGCTGAGTTTGTAGCGCGCGCCATAGAGGATTTCGCGGTTGAAGACATTGTCCTGAGTTTCGGTGTACGCGAAGCCCAGGCGGGCCCCGAAGCGTCCTCCCTGGGCCAGATCGTCGTAGTAGAGATAGGACAGGATGCGGTCGTAATCGCCGTACACCGCGTTGTACCTGAAGGCCAGCTCGGGATCGTAGGGCTTCCCCATCATGTCCTCCCAGAACTGGAGGGCAAGCCGTTCAAAGAGATAGGGCTCATCCAGGTCGACATCATTGTCGATGCTGTGGTGTTCGGTGACGGTCAGGATGCCCCACCACGGGCGCGGCCGGAGGTCCAGTTCCATTTCGTAGTCGGTGGAACTCCGAATCTCGTTCCAGAAATCGTTGCCGTGATACAGGGTCAGGCGCGCGGCCTGCCAGACGTCGCCCGTAAGGGCGTCGCGCGCAAACAGGATGTTCCCGATCTTGCCCTCGATGCGGCTCCGGCCATAGACGTTGTCGTAGGCGTCGAAACGGGGCGTCTCATCGACGTCCATGGTGGGTTCCGGACGATAGGAATACGTGAGCGACGGCACGATCACGTGCTTGAATCCTGAAAACCCGAGCGCCCCCGGATATGCCCGATGGAACCGCGACTGCGCTGTGACGCCGACCGTGTTAGCGAACCGCGCGTCCGAATCTCCGCCGTCCACCGTGCGCGAATACCACGAGAGATCGGCCTCGTAGAACGGTACGACGCTGAGCACATCCGCGACATCCAGATCCAGGCTTGCACGGGCGACATTGGCCATGCGCCAGGCGCGGGTATCGGAAGGCTCGCGCTCGTTGAAACCGTCGATCGTGTCGAAACTGAGGTAGAGCCGTTGGGCGAGCTGCCGCTCAAGCAGATGGTAGGTCACTTCCGGAAGGCGTTCGGTTTCCGCGACAAAATCGCTGACGTTGTAGCGGAAGGTGCCTGTGGCCAGGTAGGTGGGGCGGGTGTAGGTGACGTTGGCGAAACTCCGCGGCTCCGTACGGTTCCGGTATTCGTTGTAGTAAAAGTCCTTGATGATGTCCTCATCATCCCAGTATTCCGTCTGCAGGAGCATGACCGTGTCTTCGGTCAGTTCATGACGGTGATAGGCCTCGAAATAGCCCCGCTCCTCGGTAGTCGCCAGCGACCGGAATTCCCCTTTTCCCCGGAACAACGGGGAACTGGGCTTGGTCATGTAGTCGTACTGGCCCTCGAGACCCAGTCCCACCCCTTCCTTCTCCGTCGGGATGAAACGGAACCCGAGGTCGGCGTTCCGGCTCAACGCGAAGCGCTGTCCGTAATTGAGATAGTAGCCGAGTTCGGCGGCGCGACCACTGTCGAAATCGATGTCGATCAGTTTGTCCAAACCGGGACGAAAGGTCCATTTCGGCCAATAGATGGGCGTCATGACCTTCCCGATCTGGAGGCGTCCTTTCCGGCCGACGACGACATTGTCCTCCAGAATCTCCATTTCTTTCAGGCGCAGCCGGAACGCCGGCGGGTCGCCCGGACAGGTGGTGACCCAGGCGTCGTGCGCGAGGACGCGTCCCGGCCCGGCCATTTCCAGGTCCTCGATCCCGAAATAGAGCACATCGAGCCGGCCGCGGACCTCCGCGGCGGCGCCGGTTTTCGTCGCGAAGTCGTATTCGGCGTGTTTGGCGCGCAACTCCCGGAAGGGTTCGGCCAGTTCGATGTTGTCGGCTTCGCCATACCCGAGCGTGTAGAGACGGCGGGCCTGTTCCTGCCCGGTGAGGTCCTGAGCCTCGATCAGGGGCATGATGTCTTCGTCGTACGCGGAAGGATAGCGGTAATAGAGCCGGTCGGCATCGAGCGACGACAAGTCCCGTTCCACGTGGCCGTCTTCGATCAGGATCTCCCGTTTTTCACGGTCCGCATCGAGCAGTTGAGCCCGAAACGCCGATTCGGCCCAATCCCACGACACGTTGCCCTGAAACGAGAGCCGCTGGAGCTTGCCATCCTCTCCGGGCGTGCCTTTAAAGCGGTCGGCCTTGACGCCGCGGAACTCGAGGGGCTGGCTCCAGTCCTGCTGTTCAAACGCGCCCTTGAAATTGGCAAAATCCCATCCGCGGGTAAAAGCCTCGCTCAGGGTGCCCGACCACGCGCCCGATAAGGGGGCTTCTTCGGGGGCCTCGCGAGTGAACTGCGGCGCGCCCGTCCCGAAACTGGCGATCGTGCGGGGCCGTTGCGCGTACGGGCTCGTGGCGGGCCCTCGGCCGTCCTCGGCGGTCTCCCCCTCACTCTGGGTCTCGGACGCGCTGGAAGGCTGTCTTTCCGGCTCCGAAACCGCCTCCGGCCCGGGTTGGGTCTGGCTGTCCTGGGCGGTTTCCCGGGGCGTGACGGGTTGGGTTTCCTCTACACGCGCAACCGCAACGGGTGCTGTTTCATCAGGAACGGGTTGTGGTTCCGTTGCCGTGCTTTCCTGGACCGGTTGCGCTTCGACCACCTCCGGCCCTCCGGAGCCTGGGCCCTCCTCAGGCGCCTGCTCCGGCGATTGCGTGGGCAGGGGCGTGGGCGGTTCGGGTGTAGCGGGCGCCGGCTCGCTCCGTGCCGGTTGCGGCGCTGGAGGGAGCGTCGGCTCGGGGGCAACCGGTTCAAGCGGCGTCAGTTCCTTCGGAGCAGATTGGACTTGCGCCACGGCCGCCGGCGCTCCCTTCAGCAGCCATGCGCCCTGGGCTGGCGCCACCAGGCCGACGAGTTCGCCTGAGCAGTCCACGCGCGTGGCGAGCGCGCCGACCGGAGTGCGCTCCACGCTGGCCAGGGCCGAATCCAGCTCCACCAGTACGTCGCCGACGAGGGCGACGATGCGCTCTCCAGATACGGAGACATCAGAGGCGGCAAGCTCCGACCGGGCGAGAACCTCGCCGGAGTGGCCGTCCACGCGCAGCAGCGCGGATTCGGTGGCTACCAGAAAGCTGCCGCCCGTTTCCGCCGCGATCGCGACGGGCGCAGCCGGGAGCTCCACGACCTTCCGGGAAACGGCGTCCAACCCCGTTGACAGCTCGAGGACGATCACTGCGGCGGGAAGACGCGTGGTTACGGCCAGCAGGGAATCCGAGAAGGCCACCGCGTTGGGAACATGGCCGATATCTTCAATACGCGTCGCATTGCCGCTTTCCACATCGACCATCGTGATCGTGTCGGCAAGCCCATTGGCGACCGCAAAGGCGCTGTTTCCCGCGGGGGCGACCGCCGAGGCGCCCTCGCCGCACGCAAACGTTCCCTTAAGCGCCATGGACTGCGTATCGAAGACCATCACGCTCGCCGACAGCTTGTTGACGCAGGCGACGAGGCGGCCATCGAGACTCAAGGCCAGAGCGACCGGCCCGCTGCCGGTACTGGCCGTCGCAATGGGGTCCCCCGAAGCGCTGAGTTTCCAGAGTTCCTCCCGCGCATAGGCCGCCACAAATACGACGCCGTTGGGGGCGTCCACGGCGATATCGCGGAGCGTGGTGTCGGCTGCATGCCGGTGAAAAGGCTCTTGCGCGGGGGCCCCAAAGGCCTGCAGCAGAGCCATCAGAAAGACAGTTGCTCCCGCGGTTTTTGCGCGTGTTGACGTGAACACGGGATCAGGTCTCCGGAAGGATAAACCAGAAGGCGGCGACCGCCTTATGATCGCGGGCCTCCTCGGGGCTAAGCTCACGCGGGGCCACGGGTTTCTCCTCCGAAGACGCATTTTTCACGGGCGGCACGGACTCCTGGGCCTCCCGGGCTTCCGGGGGCGGGACAACGGGGACGCTCTCCCGGGGCGGCGGCGCCGGCGCCGGGGTTCTCGCCGGTTCTACCTGGCGGGGCTGCCCGTCGCGCTCAGACGCGGAGACGTCCGGAGTAAGGTCCGTGCTGGTGACGACCCCATCGTCCACCTGCCCCAGCACAAGCACGGCCACCGTCGCAATCAGAAGTGCTTTAGTCATCGTTTCCACTCCCTGCCCCACATATTGAAGGGAAATGCGTCACGAATCAAGCGCCGCGTTCCATGAAGGCGATGGTGTCCTCCAGGGAGGTAATGGCCTCCGCCCCTCCCATATGCTGCACGGTAAGGCCGCCCACGGCATTGGCGAGTTGCCCGCTGCGATGCAGTCCCCATCCGTTGACCAGACCGTAGAGAAAACCCGCGCAGGAGGCGTCCCCGGCACCCGTGGTGTCCACCACGTTGACTTTGTGCGCTTTCAGGTGATGCGACTCTTCGGCATCCTCGACGATCATGCCGTCGCCCCCGAGTTTCAGCATGACAGACCTGGCGCCAAACGACCGGAAAAACCGGACGATATCGCGCGGCTCCTGTTTCCCGGTGTAATACCGGGCTTCGTGCAGGCTTGACATGACCACATCAAGGTGAGGCAACGCGCCCTCGATCAGCGGAAACCAGGTGCCCGAGCCGTCAAAACAGGTGTCCATCGAGGTCATCACGCCGGCCTCGCGCAATTCCTGGAAGACCTTCCCCATGCCTTCGCCGGTCAGACCGGGCGTGACGCCCGGCCCGCCCCAGTGAAACGCCTTCGCCTGTTTTGCCAAAGCCATATCGATCTCGCCCGGCACGGTTGTTCCGTTCGTTCCCAGATGGTGCAGGAACGTCCGTTCCCCCTGCGAGGTGACCAGGACGATCGTCGCGGAGGTGTGTTCCGATTTTTCCCGCCGCACGTGGGCCGTATCGACACCCGCATGGCCTAGCACGCCGACGATGTAGTCGCCAAACCCATCCGCGCCCAGTTTTCCGATCAGGGCCGATTTCCCGCCGAGCTGGGCAAACACCGTCGCCGTCACGGCGGCCAGACCGCCCAGGTGAATTTCCAGCTCCGGCAGCAATTGCAGATGACCGGGTTCCGGATACTGATCCACCGGACGCGCAATCACATCCGCACACGCACAGCCCACAGTAATGAGTTCGAATTGCATAACGGTACGTTCTCTCCCCTGCTCGAGCCTCTACCCGGAAACCACGAAGACCCAAGGCCAGGCACGCGGGCCAGGCATGTTCACAGCATCGCGGTTTGCACCCAGGCGAATGGACTGGAGTATATCATGACCGTTTCAGAGGCACAAAACGCCGTGGCATTCCGAATCGCGGAATATGGTGAGGAAATCTCCGCAAGGCCCATGCCGGTGGAGGCGGTATCGCACGGAGGTTTGCGGTTGCACAGATCTCTGGTGCGTCAACGGCGCGAATCGCCCCGGCGGTCATGGCCTTCTTGTCCACCTCGCGCACATTTCCGGCGCGCCAACGGCGCAATACATACCAGCCTGGCCTGAAGGGCCAGGAAAACGGATGTCCCAAACAAGGGAAGGGCTGAAAACCCGCGACATCTAGCTCCGAGGTCCGTATGTGCCGGTCCTTCAGACCGGAAGAAGTATGGGAGCGCCTCTACCCAGCCCTGCGGGCTGGGCTGGTATGTATTGCGCCTTCGGCGCTCCGGAAGGCAGAATGGCCTCGTGTTTCACCACGTGGGTGAGTCGACAAGAACTCCAGCGCCTGACGACGCAAGCGTCTGAGCAATCCGCCTTCGTGTTAGAGGGGGTTGAGGTGCATCTCTTCGCGGAATTTCCTTGATTTGGGGGTGATGTGCCCCTAGTATTCCGGTGTGTTGCATCGAGGGAGGGCGCTGGGGGTCAATGTGTTCGCGAAGCCTCTTTCATCCGTCCCTCCCAGCGCCAGTGTCGGTCAAAAAGGAGAAGATCATGCATCGTCGTTTTCTGCTCGCCATCGCCGGCCTTGTCGGTCTCGGCATGACGTTTGCCTCGAGCGCCAGAGAACTGGCCGAGATCGAGAACGAACTCTCGGCGCACTGGGAGAAGATCCGCACCTATTCCGCAAAGATCGAAATGAACGGCAAGGCCGCCCAGGGGGCGTCGACCATCGAGATGAACGGCAAAGGCAGTCTGGAAGGCATGAAAAAAGATGCCACGATGCTGTACCGGATGGAGATGGACCAGACCATCTCCCTGGGCGCGAGCGAGATGCCGAACAAGATGCTGGTCGTGTATGACGGAGCCGATGTGTTTACACAGACCAGCATGCTGGGCCAGACCATGGTCTTCAAGTCAAAGCCCGAAGAGCAGTCGCAGGTCATGCCGGGCGGGGGCAGGGAAGCCTTCAAGCGGATGCACGAACAGTTCGAGATTAAGGTAATGCCGGACGACACGCTCAACGGCGAACCGGTGTATGTGCTGGAACTGCGCCCGAAGCAAAACGTGACGCCCCAGCCCGGGACGCCGGCAAAGTCGCAGTTCGACAAGGCCCTGCTTTCGCTCTCCCAGAAAACCGGGTTTCCGCTCAAAATGCTCATGTTCGATGACGGAGAGAAACCCATCATGACCCTGGTCTACAAAGAGTACACGCTCGACCCCGAATTGGATGCCGCGCGCTTTGCTTACACCCCGCCGCCGGGCGCCATCGTGATGGACGCGGACAGTCTCAAGCAGCGGGGCGAGACCCCCTGAGCGAAGCGTGGCTTTCAGTGCGTGAACCGTCATTCGGCGCCTCCCGATTCCATACGCGGGAAGCGCCTTGATATTCTGAGCGCGCCCCCGTAGACTCTCGCGATCATGTTCAAACCTCATTACCGACAGTTTGCGGCGGCGTTTCTCTTCGACTTCGCGATGGTCTGCGGGTTGACGGCCTCGCCCTTCTATATTTTCAATATCCTGGAGGGCGGCGCGGGCATGTCCGGGGTCATCACGGGCCTGCAATGGGCCTTGTACGCCGCGGCGAGCATTGTCTCCGCGCGTTATGTGGGCCGCCTCGCCAACGGGCTGCTGATGGGCATCGTGGGCGCCCTGGGGTTTGCGATCCTTTTCCCGCTGGGGGTGGTGATTTCGAATCCGTACTTCTATGTCGCCCTCACCACGGTCGGCATGATATTTCCGGCGCTGTTCTGGCCGGCCATGCAGTCGTGGGTGGGCGCGGAGCCCGATCCCGCAGTGCGAACGCGGCGTCTGGCCCTCTACAACCTCTCCTGGACCCTCGGGTTGACCTGCGCGCCGTTTGCGACCTGGCTCCTCTCGCCTATTGACTACCGGCTGCCGTTCCTGGCTACAGCGCTGGCCGCGGGCGGCGCCGCCGCGCTTGTTGCCAGCCTCCCCCACGAATCGCGCATGACCGCTCCGGACGCCGAGGCCACCCGTACCGCCAACCTCGGCCACACCGAACGCAGCGAGGCCCATCTTTTCTCGGCCTGGCTCTCCCTGGTGCTGGGCAGCACGCTGTTTAACGCCGTGACGGCCGTCTTCAGTTTTCGCATGGAGGAGCTCGCGGAGGCCGGGGCTCTGTGTCTTCTGAGCCCGGACGCGAGCGCCCCCCTGAGCGCCGAGCCCGTCGTCTATTTCTCCGTCCTGGCCATGATCATGAACGCCATGCGCGCGGGCACCTCCCTGGTCATGGGCCACACCCACGTCTGGCAGCACCGGTTCTGGGTGCTGGTGCTTTTCCAGGCCGCTGCCGCGGCGGCATTCTGGGTCTTGTCGTTCACCACGAGTCTCGCCGTGATGACCCTGTGCTGCGCCGTCGTCGGCATCGCCGCCGGGGTGTGTTTCTTCGCGAGCCAGTCGTACAGCGTGGCCAATTCCCTCAAGAAACATCAACGGGTATCCATCCACGAAGGCATGGTCGGTCTGGGCTCGCTTCTGGGCGCGGTCGGATTCGGTCTGCTCGCCGAGTGGCGCGGCACCCCCTGGCCCTTCGCCAATACCCCGCTTTTCATCGTTGGGGGGCTTGTGCTCGAAGCGGCGCTGCTCCGCATGGGATACGTGCATGTCCGCAAGAAACTCACCACCAAAGCGCCGGCCTGAGCCCTCTTCCCGGCCTCGGAGGGACCCCGATGAACATGGGGATGAGCCCGGCAAGACATTTGACGCTTCACAGAGCGTGTGATACTTTCTTGACGATATGCGGTACACGGTTGGAGCCATTTCCATGGAAAAACGATGCATTCTCTCGAAGAACGGACCTCCTGCCCAGGGCCCCTACTCTCACGCCGTCGCCGCGGGCGGCCTCCTCTTTGTCTCCGGGCAGGGACCCATCGCGCGCGATGGCAGCGGCGTGAAAAAAAGCAACCTCGAAGACGAAGCGCGCCTGACGCTGACCAACCTCAAGGTCGTTCTCGAAGACGCCGGCTCCGGGTTGCAGCACGTGGTCAAAGTCACCGTGTACCTGGCCAACATGAGTGATTTCGGCGAGTTCAACGAGATTTACATGGAGTATTTCCCGATGACTCCCCCGGCCCGAACCTGTATTCAGGCGGGGAGACTTCCGTTTGACACCCTGGTCGAAGTTGATGCCATCGCGGTCATTCCGGACTGAAGAGGCGGCATGAACAGAGGTATGCACAGCCGGTTCCTGTGGATGCTCGTGGCCGTTGTCGCGCTGGCGTCCGCCGTCCCGGGGCACGGGCAGGAGGCAGAATACACAGCCCCCGAATGGAATGCCCTGGGCGTCGAATACTACGCCGCCGGCGACTGGAACCGGGCCCTCCACTGCTTTCTCGAGGCCGCCGCGCTGGTCCCCGACAACGAGACCGTCCTGCGAAACCTCTCGAATGCGTACCAGGCGCGCGCCGCCGAACTGGCGGACAGCGGCGACTACAACGGCGCGGCCCAGCATCTCGAGGAAGCCATCAAAGCCTCTCCGGAAACCCCCCTGCCCCGGATCCAGCTTGGCTCGTACTTTCTCCGCATGTCGCTCGTACAGGATGCCATTGCCCGGCTTGAAGAGGCCATCCTGCTGGCGCCCGAGAACCTGGATGCCCACGAACTCCTGGGCGATGCGTATTATCAGGACAACGACCTGCCGGCTGCCCTGGCCCAGTGGGAATTCGTGGCGGAGGTGAATCCCGGACGCGCCGGCCTGCGCGAAAAGCTCGAGAAGGGGTACCGCGAAGACGCCGTCGAGTTTGATTTCAAAGATCTCAAATCCCGGCATTTTACCATCACGCACGACCCCGAAACCGACCGCGGGCTGCTGCGGCAGACGCTGATGGTTCTGGAGCACGCCTACCGCGACATCGGACGCAACTTCGGGAACGTGTATCCCCCCACGCCGATCCTGGTCAATGTGTATATTGCCGATGATTTCAGCCGGGCGACCGCGCTGGGACCCCACGTGGCGGCGATTTACGACGGGAAGATCCGGCTGCCGGTCAGCAAGGGAACGGGCGAACGGATCACCGCCGAGGAACTCAAACGCTTGCTCTACCACGAATACACCCACGTGGTGGTCCGCTATCTCCTTGCGGAAAACGCCCCCTGGTGGCTCAACGAAGGTTTGGCGGAGACCTTCTCCAACGAACTCACGCCGCACGACGTCGAATTCCTGCGCCAGGCGTACAACGGCGGAGGCCTGCTCCCGCTTCAGACCATAGAAGCGACCCAGACGGTGATGGACAGCGAGAACGAGCTCCGGCTGGCCTATCGCCAGTCCCACGCTTCGACGCAGTATCTCTGGCGCCGGTTCGGCGCCCAGGGGCTCTCCCGCATGCTGGACGCCCTCTCGCGCGGCATCTCCCCGGAAGAGGCCCTGTTGCAGAGCTACAAGCTGAATTATGACCAGTTGGAGAAAGAAGTCATCGCGAGTGTCATCCGAACCGGCTATTAGCGGTGGCGCAAGGGGCCGGTTCCCCTGTTGCGGGGGGCCACCGGCAGGAGACCGCGAATCTCAGGGCTCATGAAGGCAGGGCATTGACCATGAATCTCCTCGTACTGCTCCTATCGTTTGCCGCCGTCACGGGCGAGGGTTCCACCCTCTCCGGAAAGGCGCTCACCCCCGACGGGAATCCCGTTCCCCGCGCGCGCGTGTTTATCGAGCAGGGCCTTGACGGTTCCATCCGCGAGGCCCGCGCCGCCGAAGACGGTTCCTACACCTTCGATCATGTCGAAGCGGGAACCGTCGGCGTATTTGCGGTTGCCGACGGCTTCGCCTTCGGCGGGCTGAGCATCACCGTGCCGGCCGATGAGCAGGTGGCGGGGTTGACCATTCGACTTCGGCCGCCGGCCACGCTCTCGGGCCGTGTTGTGAACGACAAAGGCGACGCGGTGGCGGGAGCGCGCATTATCCGCATCGGGCTCATGAATGAACCCCAGGCCGACCACCCCGGGGCAACCACCAAACTCGGCATTCCCTACGCCAAACTCGAACCGATGGGGTTCCCCCCCATCGTCAGCGACAGCAAGGGACGGTTCACGGTTCCCAATGTGCCTCGCGAAGGCCTCCTCGCGCTCAAGGTGGCGTGCCACGGCTACGCTCAACAGGGGGTCGCCGAGCTCCACGCCGGCGATGCCAAGGTGGAAGTCGTGCTGCAGCGGGGCATCCTGATCCAGGGGCGCGTCCTGACCCGTGCCGCGAAGGAACCCCTCAGCGGCGCATTGGTCACCTTGCGTAACGCCCACCCCCCGCACGACACCACCGTAACCCGCAGCGACGGCGCGGGCGAATTTGGCGTGCGTCTTCAACCGGGGATCTATCTTTATCGCGCATCGGGCGGGGATTACCGCAGCGCCGGATGGGAAGAACTCCTGGTTACCGGGCAGCAAAGCACCCAATCGGTGGTAATGTATGCCGTCGGTTACTGTGAGATTCGCGGCAAGGTCGGCAACGCCGTCACGGGCAATCCCATTCCCGGCGCCCGGGTCGTCCTGCGCACCTTTGACAACCCGGATTCCAGCGTCCGCACCAACACGCAGGGTCAGTACTTCCTGAAGGGCGTGGAAGGTGAGAACACGGTCATCCTGGAGTCCGCGCCCGGGTATATCCTTCCAGAACGCAACGCGCGGCCGGTCAACGCATCGGAAGGGGAACGTGTCGAACTCCCGACGTTCTGGGTCGTCCCCACGCCGGAGGTGCAACTGGCCATAGTGGACCAGGCCCTGAACCCGCTGCCGCGATGCGTTGTGTCGCTTCTTCAGCCGCCCCAGCTCGGGTGGCAAGCGGCCGACAGCGCGGGCCATGCCCCCCTCCACATGGAGCAGATCGCCTCCGAGGGGGTGGTCATGGGCCTCGCAGAGCACGCCGACTCCAATCTGGGCGCCATCTTCGCCTTCGATGCGCGCGAGACGAAGGAGCCGGTGGTCCAGCTCCTGCCGCTCTCCACGGTGACCGGACAGGTCAAGGACGCCTCCGGCTCCTCTGTTTCCGGAGCCATGATCAGTCTCGTCCTCGCGGACGACCAGATGGAGACGCCCGTATGGCGCGCCGCAAGCGGTCCTGACGGCCGTTTCGAAATCCCGGGCGTGGTTCCGCATGTCCAGCTTCAATGCCTGGTCCACACCCCGCAGCAGCCGGTCAAATCCGAGCCGTTTGTGGTCGACCCGTCTTCCCGGAAAGACGTGGGCGAACTCGCGGCGCCGGTCTCCCCGGGCAAATCCCTGCGGGGACAGACAGTGAAATGGCAGGACTTCCCCCGGCTGGCGGGTCCGGAACTCCCGGAAACGGGTCCGCGGACGATCGTGCTTGCATTCGGTCAGCGTGAACGGGCCGAGATGCTCATTGAAGGGTGGCAGCGCGTGGCCGCGCTGCTGGCCGACCCGCAGGTGGTGTTTGCGGTAGTTCTCGATGCCCCCCTGGAGTCCGCAGCCGAACCGGCCATCCCGGTGCTTCGGGGCACGGCTCCGGCCAGTGCGACCACCTACGTTGTTTCCGCGGATGGCGCCGTTCTGTTTGAGACCTTTGGCATTCCCCCCGTATCGGCCATCCGGCAATTTCAGGGAGGTGTACGATGAGGCGCGCGGTGATTCTCTTCCTGGTCCTCGTATGCACCGGCGCAACGGCCATGGAGGTGCGCGGACGCATCCTGGACCCCGACGATGCTCCCGTCGCGGGGGCGGATGTCTGGCTCGCCCGCGAGCGGATTGTAACCACGACGAAAACCGACGACGCCGGACAATTCGCGTTTCCCGACACCCAGCCCGGGATGTTCACCCTGACGGCCCGCAAACCGGAGTTCGCCCTCACCGGATTGAGCGGGTATATTTTTGACGACCTCGCGGTCGACCTGAACATGGCCGTCCCCGACACCGTTCGCATCCGCGTGATCGACCATGCGGGGAAGCCGGTCGAAGGGGCGCGCGTCAAACGGATTCTCATCAGCAATGTCTTTGAGGTTTTTCCCAACGACCTGGTGCCGTACGGATTTCCTTCCATTCGCAGCGATGCGGACGGGGCCATCGCTATCCTCGGGATTCCCCGGGGCAGTTTTGTCTCGGTAACCCTCGAGCACCGGAAGTACTGTGATCTCGTCCTCCCCTATCTCGTTCCCCATCCCACCCAGCATCCCGCCCAGCTTTATCCGGGCGAGGTTCTCCGGGGACAAATCACCACCGCCGACACCCGTGGACTGGCCAGCGCCTCGGTGCGCATCTTCCGCAAAGACGAGAACGAGCGGATGCTGCTGTACGACGCACTCGCCGACGGCGAAGGCTACTACCGGACCATCATCCCCCCCGGCCGCTATGCGCTGGAAGTGCATCATCCCGACCACCCCAGCGCGGCGCCGCAGGACGTCGAGATTCGGGACGGAATGGGCGAAACGAGCGTGGACATTTCCCTTCCTCCGCCGCACAGGGTTGAAGGCACCGTGGTCGGTCCCAAAGGCAACCCCTTTCCGGGCGTCGCGATCAATTACCTCGTGAAGGATTTCGTCCAGGATGAAGCCTTCACGGACAAGGAAGGCATCTACCGGCTCACGGTGGGTCCCGGCGACGGCCGTGTGCACGTACTCCCGCCGCCCGGATTCATGGCCGCCGACCCGCACGACGTCGGGGTCCGTATCACGACGGTCCCCGTGTCTCAGGTCGGCCCGATTGCGCTCAAGCGGCTTCCTGCCCTGCGCGGAAAGGTCCTCAGCGCCGGGGGAACCCCCGAGAAGAACGTGCTGGTTCGGACGCTCTCCCTCAAGACCCCGTTATTCGCCTTGACGGACGAGGAGGGGCGGTTTGACATTCCTCTGGAGGTATTGCCAAAGGAGGACAGCGTCAAACTCCGCGCGGAACATGCGACGCAGTTCCTGCGCCGCAACTTCGAGATTGGCGTGCGCAAGCAGGAAGAGGATGTGCAAATCGAGTTGCAGCCATTCGAGCCGGATCTGGCCTCGAACGACCTGAAAAAGGCGCCCAACGACCTCAGCCAGCTTGTCGATAAAGCCGCGCCGCCGCTGACGTGCAGCGCCTGGCTCGATGAAAAGCCGGTCGCCCTGGCCGATCTGCGCGGCAAGGTGGTCGTGCTGTTGTTCTGGGCCGGATTTGACCCCTACGGCCGAAATGAAGCCACCCTTTCGGAAGTGCTGCTTCTGCACCGCGCCCTGGCGGAGTCGGCCGGCGATGTCGCGTTTATCGGGATTCACGACGATTCCGACCCGCTCGAGGTCGTGCGCGAATACGTGGCCGAGCTGGGACTCGGGTTTCCGGTGGGCATTGATACTTCGCCCATGGTCACGCACCACAGTTACGCGGCGCGGGTCTTGCCCCAGGTCATTTTGATTGATAAACAGGGGCTCCTGCGGTACTTCGACGTGGAGGGGCGCTTGTCGGAATTGATCAAGGATCTGCGCCGGCGGCCGTGATGATGCCGCCCATAACAGCGGCCCGCATACACAAAAAACGCGCGCCCGGCATCCTAAGAAGCACGGGCGCGCGCGGAAAGAGTACCGACGCTTCAGGGTTTCATCGCCGCGATGTGGCGTTGCAGGCGCGATTTCTTCCGGGCAGCATTGTTCGGGTGCAGGACCCGGTTGCTGGCTGCCTTGTCGATTTCCGCCAACGCGGCAGGAGCGAGTTCCTTCACCTTGGCCTCGTCTTTGGCGTCAACGGCCGCCAGCACGTTCTTGATGTAGGTACGCACTTTCGACCGAACCGCCTGGTTCTGCTGGCGGTCACGTTCACTGGTTCGAATCCGCTTTTTTGCAGATTTGCTGCTCGCCATTCTCTGATTCTCCCAAAATGTCCCTGTCGTTGGACCTACTAAACTTCCGCGTTACGCACAAGACGCTACTTTACCAAAAAGAAACCGGCGTGTGCAACTTTCGAACGGGCCGTCCTTTCCAGGCTCGCGAAGCCCCGGGCGTCCGGGCCGTTGCAATCGAGGGCGCTTCCCGTTATGTTACAGGCACACGAGGCACACGACGGGCATTTACACGAGGAACGGCTATGGGAACACGGCGCGGACCGGACATCGTCTACCGGTGGGAGGGCAATCCAGTGCTCTCCCCCGAAGACGTCCCCTTCCGCCTGGCCGACATCTGCAATGCAGGCGTGGCGAAGGTACACAACGAATATGTCCTGCTGGTGACCATCCAGGGCCTCAAAGGGTTTTACTGGATCTACGCCGCCCGCAGCCGGGACGGGTATCACTTTGAAATTGAGGAGACGCCGCTCATGGGGCCCTCCGGCGAACGGCCCGATCCCAGCGTCGATGAGGAAGGCGTCATGGACGCCCGCGTCACCCCGTTCGGGGATGCCTACTACGTGGTCTACAACGCCGTGGGGCGCAATGGGTACCGCCTGGCGCTCGCCCAAACCTCCGATTTCCGGTCGATGCAGCGGCTCGGGGCGATCTCGGAACCCGACACGAAAGGCGGGGCGCTGTTTCCGGAGAAAATCAACGGAAAATTCGTCCGCCTCGAACGCCCCTGGGAAGGCGGCAGCATCTGGATGTCGTATTCGGAGGATCTCGTCTATTGGGGAGAGAGCGTGTTCGTGATGGGACCGCGCGGCGGTTATTGGGATGGGAACCGGGTCGGCGCGGCGACGCCTCCCATGAGGATCGAGCAGGGATGGCTCTTCCTCTACTACGGCATCAAGGAGACCTCGGCGGGCCCCCTCTTCCGCCTGGGCGCTGCCATTCTCGATGCGGAGGATCCGCGCAAGGTGAGAGGCCGCACCAACGTGCCGGTGCTTTCGCCCCGCACCCTGCTGGAACGCCTGGGCGACGTGCCCAACCTCGTGTTCTCGTGCGGCGCGCTGATTGAGCCCGACAACGAGGTGAAGCTGTACTACGGCGCCGCCAACTCGTGCATCTGCCTCGGCGTGACCTCCGTCGAGGACATCGTGCAGGCCTGTTCCGAAAGCAGGAAGGAATTCTGATGGTAAGACTGAGGAGTGGCCGCGACCTCTTCCATCGCTGGGAGGGCAATCCAGTCCTCGCCCTGGAGGACATGCCTTTCCGCTGCAACACGGTGTTCAACGGCACGCCCGTGAAGATCGGCAACGAGTACCTGCTGCTGATCCGGGTCGAGGGTCAGCAGGGCTACTCCTTTTTTGCCCTGGCCCGCAGCCGCGACGGCTATCATTTCGAGGTGCATCCGGAACCGGTTCTGCTGCCCGCTCAGGACCGGCCCTGGAATGACTATGAGTGCGGAGGCATCGAGGATCCCCGGGCCACGTTCATTGACGGAACGTACTATGTCCTGTACACGGCCGTCTCCGGAAGAGGCTACCGGATCGCCCTCGCCCACACCGCGGACTTCCTCTCTTTCCAGCGGCTCGGCTACATCTCCGAACCCGGCAATAAGGACGGGGTGCTCTTCCCGGAACGGATAAACGGCCACTACGTCCGGCTCGACCGCCCCTTCGGCAGAGGCATCGGCAGCATCTGGATCTCCTATTCGAAAGACCTGCTCCATTGGGGCAATTCCAGGGTGCTGTTGGCCCCGCGGCCGGGCTATTGGGACGAGTTCCGCGTCGGCGCCTCCGCCCCGCCCATCCGTACCGACGCGGGCTGGCTCGAGATCTACCACGGAACCAAAATGACGTCGTCCGGCCCCATTTACCGCACCGGAACCGCCCTGCTCGACCTCGAAGACCCCTCCCGGGTCCTCGCGCGCTGTGACGTGCCGCTCCTCTCCCCCAGAACCGACTACGAACGCATCGGCGACGTCGGCAATGTGGTCTTCGCCTGCGGCGCCGTTGTCGAGCCCGACACCAGCGTCAAGCTCTACTACGGCGCGGCGGACACCTCCGTCTGCGTCGCGACCGCCCGGCTCCAGGACATCGTCGACTGCACCCTCAACGGCAGCAGGCCGGTTTGAGCCAGGCCATCGAGTCTCTGCGCTGGAATCGCCGGAAAAGACAAAGAACGGCTGGGCATGTTCCTCACGCCCAGCCGTTTGCTGTTTGAGATTCGGTTTCCGTGCGCCCCAGGCGCCCGGTTCCTGCCTCAGTTGTGCTTCCGCCGCAGCAAGCCTTTGAGAGCCAGACCGGCCATGCCCAGTCCCACAAGCGCCATCGAAGCCGGCTCGGGCACCGGCGCCGCGCCGTCCAATTCCCCAAAGTAACCGCAGACTATATTCGTGTACGTCCCATCACCGTTGGCATAGTAATTGGTTTGCGGCAGTCCGCTGAAGCCCAGCAGCAGCGTGACGGAGACCGGTTCTTCGATGGGGCTGAGATTGGCGTTACGATACGACATGTAGCCGTTCGCGCTGTTGTTGTATTCGTCAAGCAGCGCCGTGACCTCCATTTCGAATTCAAAGTGCGTCACCAAGCCGGTATCCGGGTCCTTGGTGTACTCGTACGTGTGGAAATGCCAGTCGGTGATATCGCCAATGTAGCTGGCCACACCCGCCTCGGCGTCCACGGGATCAAACCACGGCGCCGCCGGATCATTGCCGAAGGACACCCACCCCAGATAGCCGACATTCCCAACCGGATCGTACGCCTCAACGTACCACTGCGGGTGGCCATAAGCGAAAAACATGCCTATCGATCCCAGTTCATCGTCCCACAGGCTTCCCGCCCCAGTAACGATGCTCGGGTCCGTGAGCGAATTGTACGTGCCCCCCAACGGTGCGGCCACCGCGCTCCCCACAACCAACAGACAGACAGCCAATGCAAGAACTGTGCTCTTCATCCCGAACTCCTTCTGTATTTTGGCCCGCGCAGACAGACACGGGCCTGACTCCCACCACTGTGGTAAGCAGCAAGATTCATACCCGAACGCGTAAGCATCACACGAGCGTTGGGGGGGAAAGAGTGTATACCGGATACCGTCCCATCTCGCTGCTCCGCGGGAATCTATCTAACTGACTGTCCGGCAATGCATTACCATAACTCGCTTATTACCTGACTCCCCATGCATTGTTCACTTGACGATAGAAATGTTCCGTACTCATGAAGACAGATGGTTATCAAGAACATTTGAATGTGAGGCAACTGGTGGGGCAACTGCCGGTCAAGTTAGTCAGAACTGAATAATAGTTACGCACAGATCTTTGTCAGAGATGACAAACCGACGCGGGTCTGGCTCGCCTGAGCCCAAAGAGAAGGGCCGCCTTCCCGGCACATTCCGAATTCACCAGACACTAACCCGCACACCGAACGGGGAGGATTGCCGACGAACCGGGGGCTTCTTAGAGTCAGGGATAAAGGCGGCGTAAAACCCAGTTTCCGTTCTCCGCCCGGATGTAGAGGACACGTTCGTGGAGCCGGTGGGGCATTTCCTGCCAGAACTCGATGCGCGCGGGTTTCAGGCGATAGCCCGACCAGAACGGGGGCCGTGGGACGTCCCGGTTTGCATAGCGCTGTTCAGTCTCCTGGAAGCGCCGAAGGAGTTCGTCCCGGTGCGTCAATTCAGCGGATTGGTCCGAGGCCCATGCGCCGAGCTGGCTTTCCCGGGGACGGCTTGCAAAATAGGCGTCGGCCTCCGCGTCGTCAACCGGCTCCACCCGACCCTCCACGCGGACCTGCCGGCCCAGCTCGCGCCAGTGAAAACAGAGGGCGGCGCGGGGGTTTTCGGCAAGGTCGGCGGCTTTACGACTGTTCAGGTTGGTGTAGAACACAAACCCGTTCGCGTCGCAGTCCTTGAGCAGCACCATGCGGACGGACGGCTGGGTCTCGGCATTCACGGTTGCGAGCGCCACGCATTCGGGGAGAGACACCCCTGTTTCGCGGGCTTCCCCCATCCAGGCCAGAAACATCGCGATCGGCTCGCCTGATACGGGTATCACCATGCATCCACCTTGAGGTAAACCGTCCCGGCGGCCCGGCGCCGCGGGATCACTTCACCAGCGCCGCTTCCCGGGAATCCGAACCGCGGGCCTCTTCCACCAGGCGCCCTGTGTCGGAGGCAATGACCAGTTCCTCATCCGTGGGGATGACCAGCACGCGCACCTTCGAATCGGCCGTGGCGATGTCCGTCGCGGACCGGGCGTTTTTCTCGGGGTCGATTTTCAGCCCGAGATAGTTGGCATTCTGTAGAATGCGCGCGCGCATGGCCGCCCCGTTTTCCCCGATGCCGCCTGTGAACACGATGGCGTCCACGCCGTTCATCACCATGGCGTAACTGCCGATATAGCGGGCGACGCGATAGGAAAACATATTCAGAGCGAGTTCACTGGCGGCCTCGCCTTCGGCGGCGAGACGCTCGATGTCGCGCACGTCGGCCTTCCCGCAGATGCCTTTGAGCCCGCTCATTTTGTTCAGGGTCGCATCGACCTCGTCGGCGCTCATCCCCAGCTCCCGAATGAGGAAGAGCGGGATGGCCGGGTCCAGGTCGCCGGACCGGGTGCCCATCATGACGCCTTCGAGCGGGGTCAATCCCATGCTGGTATCCACCGATTTCCCGCCTTTGACGGCCGTGATGCTGCACCCATTGCCCAGGTGGCAGGTGATGACCCGGGTCTTGTCCGCGGGTTTGTCCAACAGCTCGATGGCCTTTTGCGAGACGTAGCGGTGCGAGGTGCCGTGGAATCCGTACCGGCGCACGCCATGCTGTTTATAGAAGTCCATGGGAATGCCATAGAGATAGGCGTTCCGGGGAATGGTGTGGTGGAATGCCGTATCAAACACCGCCACCTGCGGGGTGTTCTTGAAAATCTTCTCGCAGGCTTCGATGCCGAGAATGGCGGGCGGATTGTGCAACGGCGCCAGTTTCGCGCATTTCCGGATCCCTGCCAGGACCGCGTCGTCGATGATCGTCGACCCCGTGAACTCTTCGCCGCCATGAACGACGCGGTGGCCGATCCCCTCGATTTCCGAAAGGTCGCTGACGATGCCGCACGTGTCGCTCATGAGCAGTTTGCAGAGGGCATGGATCGCGTCGGAGTGGTTCTTGATCTCCAGTCCATGGGGTCCCCGCAGGATCTCCTGACTGGCGCAGGCTTCCCATTTCGTCAGGCAGCACCCGCAGTTCATGATGGGACCCGACAAGCCGATGCGTTCTATCATTCCCTTGGCGATGGCCTGGGGCGACGTACCGTATTCGTACACCTTGTATTTGACCGACGAGGACCCGCTGTTAATCACAAGAACCTTCATAAAGCCTTTCTCCAGAGCCCAATCCGCAATACATTCGGAATAGACGAACGGGACGCGCCCTTTATTGTAACACCTGGCTCTGCACCACCGTGATGGCGGCCACACCCACGATATCTTCGGGCGTGCAGCCTCGCGACAGATCATTGATCGGCAGCCGGGTGCCCTGGATGATGGGACCGTAGGCCTCGGCCCCGCCGAGATACTGCACCAGCTTGTACGCGATGTTGCCCGCGTCCAGATTCGGGAAGACCAGCACTTTCGCATGCCCCGCCACTTCGCTGTTCGGCGCCTTGCTGCGGCCGACGCGTTCCGAAAGCGCCGCATCTCCCTGGAGTTCCCCGTCGATCCGGACTTTCGAGTCCGGTCCAAACACCTCCAGCGCCCGCTGTTGCGCCAGCGCCGTGGCCTTGACCACTTTCTGCGTGAGCGGACTCTTCGCCGACCCTTTGGTGGAGTAGGAAAGCATCGCCACCGTCGGCTCGATGTCAAACGTCATCGCGGACTGGGCCGTTGCCACGGCAATCTCGGCCAACTGCTCTTCATTCGGGTCCTCGACCAGGCCGCTGTCCGCGAACAGATACGTCACATCCTCGAACGCCATAAAGAAAAACGCCGAGGCCAGCCGTGCCCCCGGCGCGGTCTTGAGAATCTGCAGCGCCGGCCGCAGCGTGTCGCTGGTGGAATGCGACGCGCCCGCCACGAGTCCCTGGGCCTTCCCTTTCTGCAGAAGCATTATCCCGTGCGGGATGTATTGCTGCATGGCGGCCCGGGCCTGCTCTTCCGTGATCCCCTTGTGCTTTCGCATTTCGTAGTATTCCTGGGCGAATTCATCGGCCCAGGGCGCCGTCAACGGGTCCACGATCTCGAACTCTTCGGTAATCCCGAGCCCCTTGAGTTTTTTCGACACGGCGTCCGCAGCGCCAATCAGGGTCACCGGCGCAATCTTCCGCGCCTGAATCTCCTTCGCCGCCTTCAATACGCGCTCGTCTTCCGTCTCCGGCAATACGATGGTTCGCGGATTGGCTTGCGCCCTCTCGATGACCCGGTCAATGAACCCCATGTCTCACACACCCTTTCTTGACAGCTCCCTGAACACAACCCACCCACAGAAAACGGTTCCCAGAATAGAGGGTGCTATCGCGTACGCGCCGCCGCGTGTGGAATTCGGGCAGCCGCCTCCATTGAGACTTGAACCCTGCGCATTCCCGGCAAATCACAGTCCGGACTCACCATATTCGAAACAGGGACAACAAAACGTAGTCTAGAACAATGCCAAAAGCAGTGTCAACGTAGCCCCGGAACCCCTGCCGCACGCGCGATATGCCGCAAGCAACGCGCATGATCGACCGACGGCTGGATCAGACAGACGCACAGTTCGCGCAGCGCCTCGTCGTCCAGGGCATCCAGTCGCAGCGCATTCCGGGCGCGCCCGGGGGTGCGGAAGGCCCACAGCAATTCCCCGGCATACGGCGGGCGCACGATTTCCTTCTTGGGCTTGCCGCGTTTGATCTGGCTGAGCGACTTTTCCAGGCGTTCGGCCGATGCGCCCGGCAGCCCCTCGAGACTGGCCATTCCGTCGTGCGCGAGGTTCACCACCGCCGGTTCAATCAGCAGCGGCATGAGCCAGCGCTCCAGCTCGTTTTCGAGAATCCCGCCCAGCAGAAACTCCTCAGGCAGAGGCTGGCTGCCGCTCTTCAAGACGCGCAGCATCTGCCGCGACTGCTCCGAGAAGCGCTCCCATCCCGGAAGCCAGGCGTCCAGAGCCTCCCCCACGCGGTCCGGAATGGTCAGAGTCAGCAGCATGCCGTTCTTTTCGGCGAGGCATTCCACGGTTCCCCCGTGAAATTCCTGAATGCCACGGCGGATGGAGGCAAGATAGACCGTCTCGCCCGCGGCGCACTGGGTGCCCTCCATCTCGATGAGGCTGGAGACCTGGCGCGCGTCGGCGTCGTAATCCACCATGAACGCCACCCGGCCGCCGCGGGGCAGGATCATGAAGGCATGCTGAACCGCGCCCTGCCAGACTCGGGCAAGCACCGGCCGCGTCATCAGAATGGGAGGGATCTCCCGCTCCGCAAACACGTCCACCGCGATGGCGCGCTCCCCCGCCTCGGAAGTGTTCAGGGAGACGACATTGCGGATGCTGCGCAGGACATCCGCGGGGCCGGGCCGCGCAGGGCCGTCAAGCAGGGAAAGACAGGCTTCCGCCTGCGCAAGGCCGCCGGTCCACACAGGGGCCGCCTGCGGGCCGCTGTCTTGAGCGGCCTGGCACGCCTTGATCGCCCGACCCAGCTTTGATACGCATTCGACCAGCGGAACGAGGCTCTCGTCCGAGACTTCCGGTTCGCGCATGCCCTGCATCCGAAGTTCCAGCCCCGACGGTGTACGGCGGATCCGGCCCCCGCGGGTCGCGACCGTCCAGCGTTCGCAGAGCGTCTCGAAGGTCACGGGGAGGTCGCCTCCCACGCGCAGGCGCTCGGGAAACGCGCCGGGGCCATCCAGGGTCAGGGTAATGCGCGGGATTCCCTCTTCCTCAAACAACTCCGCCAGGAGCACCGCGTCTTCGTAGAGCTGCACGCCGTCCAGCAGCGTCGACAGGCACGCCCACGCCTGCGCCGGGTCGCATACACAGGACGGTACGGCATCCGTCACCATGGCGCACCGATCGTTCTCGAGGTGTTCCGCGTGCGCCTTCAGCCACGCGGCGGGGTCGCAGGTCTCGTAGACGGGCGGCCGGAAAATGTCGAGATAGAGCCGGGCGGATGCCAGCGGCCTCAGAACATCCGCACAATCCTCCGGCGTGCTGGAGGGATCAACGCTTCGCGCCGCAAGCGATTCGCGAACCCGCGCGATGGCCGGTTCGATTATGGTGGCCGTCGTGTGCATGGCGTGGCTCAGTGTACGCATCCCGCTGGCGCTGTTCCAGCGTGTTTTTGCATGCCGCGCCTCAAAGGCTTAGAGTATCGGTCAATACAACAGCCATTCCATGCGGAGGGAGTCACCATGGAAATCTACGGAAAGAAATACAGCACGAAAGAACTGCGCACGCGCGTGGGCAACATGGACCAGATTGCGGGCATCCGGACCGTTCAACTGGATGACGGCAACGAACGGCCGACCCGCGCGGCGATCATTCATACCGGAGCGGGACTCGAGCTCACCGTGCTCCTGGACCGCTGTCTCGACATCTCCGCCGCGTCCTTCAACGGCAAAGCCATGGGCTGGCGTTCCACCACGGGCGATGTGGCCCCGCAGTATTATGAGGCCGAGTGGCTCCGGTGGCTGCGCAGCTATTTCGGCGGGCTGGTCACGACCTGCGGCCTGATGAACGTGGGCGCTCCCGACGAGGCCAGCGCCCTCCGGGGCACCGGCCTCCACGGCCGCATCGGCAACACCCCCGCAAAGAACATCAAAATCACCCAGGAATGGCAGGGCAACGACTACGTCCTGAGCGTCTCGGGGACCATGCGCGAGACGGTCGTCTTCGGCGAGAACCTGACCCTGACGCGCACCGTATCGACCCGGCTCGGTGAGAAACGGTTCTGGATTCACGATGTCGTGACCAACGACGGGTTCAAACCGGCGAAGTACATGCTGCTCTACCACTGCAACATCGGCTGGCCCGTGGTCGACCAGGGCTCCGAGATCATCGCCCCCAGCCGGTATGCCGCTCCGCGCGACGCCGAGGCCGAGGCCGGAAAACAGGACTGGTACAAGCTTGATCCGCCGACCCACGGGTACCGGGAAAAGGTCTATTACCACGACATGGCGGCAGACCCCCGCGGCAACGTCACAGCCGCCATTGTCAACAGCGGGTTCAAGGGCAAGGGCGAAGGTATCGGCGTGTACCTCAAATACAACAAGAAGGAACTGCCCCGCTTCGCCGAATGGAAACAGATGGGCGAGCAGGATTACGTGGTCGGCTTCGAGCCCTGCAATTGCGGCGTCGAGGGCCGCGCCGTTGACGACAAACTGGGTCTCCTCCACGCGCTCCGGCCCGGCCAGAGCCAGGACGTGCATCTTGAATTCGGCGCGTTGACCCGCGCCAGCGAAGTCGCTGCCCTTCGAAAGGCCTGCGGCAGGGTCAAGACGGAAATCGTGGACAGTTACAAGCGCTTCGTCAAGAAACCCCGGTAGCTGTCCCGCGCTGGATACCTGGGGCGCCTCTCCTGTCAGTTATCGGGAGAGGCGCCTCCCTTTCACCCCGCTCCGCGGGTGTTCGTGGCCGCAGCCGCGTCCGTCGCGTCTCCGAACAGGCCTTCGAGAGCCCGGGCCGCCCCGGCGCGCGACCAGTTCCACGTGCGCCAGCCGTCGTCGGCCTGCCTGTGCCGTTGGCGCATCAATCCGTCGCGCAGAATGACAGCGTCGCGCTCCCGCAGGGTGTCCAGCCCGGCCACAAGCGCCGGGACGGCATCGGCCCCCAGTGAGAGCGCATACCGCGCGTCAAAGGACTTTCCCTCAGCGATGCGGGCAAGATTCCACGACACGATGATATGGCCCGGGTTCATGGCATGAAACGCCACTACGAACACGAGTCCGCTCAGCACCATGCCCACCGTAAACCGCTTTGCCCGCCCCCACAGCGCCGTAACGGCAAACCACGCCAGCGAGAGGCCGATCCAGACCATAAACGCCGTGGAATAGAACCGCAGCTGGGTCAGTCCATACGCCTCGACGTACAGATGCATGCGCATCAACGCGCTGACCATGATCACCGCCACCAGCAGCAGCATGAGCACCGACAACAGCCGGCACACCGTCTTCCCGCGCGGCGTTCCTCCGCGGGACAGCCAATGAAAGAAGTACTGCAGGAGCAGCGTCAAAACGGTCACTGCGCACAGCTCGAAGAAGCCGCGCCGCGCATACTCGGCGTAGGTAAGTTCCGCAACGGACTCGATCCGGCCGCTCCCCCCGAAGAAATACTGGAACTGGACCGCCACAAAGGCCAGGAACAGCGCATCCACCGCACCGAACACGATCGCCGCCTCGATCCCGCCGGTCTGGATGTCCCGAAGCGTCTCTTCGTCCGGCATGTACCGGGCAACCCCGGAGACCACCGCGCAGAGCAGTCCCGCGGCCAGATAGGCACTCAACGCGAGCGCGGCCACGTGGCGCGGCAGGAACTCGAGGTCAAACGAGAACATCCTGCTCATCAGGTCGCCGAACGCGCGGTCGGCCGACGCAAACAGCAGCGTAAACACGGCGAGGATCGGAATCGCCAGCAGCAGGCCCCGCAACAGGGCGGCGAGCCAGGGCTTCCGCAACGCGTCCCCCCGCCATTTTCGCGGGTCGGCCGCGGTCAGTGCGCGCCACCCCCCCAAGAGAATCCTGGCGGTCCCCCGCAGGAGCGCGCCGAAATACTCCAGAAATGATGCGAGAGCCGGGGCGAATCCTCCAACCACACCGGCGGCCAGGGCCGCGCTCGCCAGCGAACAGCCAGCGGCAAGCCATTTGAGATAAACGCTGTCCCGCCAGGCCAGGCAAAGCCCGAACGCGGCGCTCGCGGCCAGGAAGACGGCGGTCCAGGCCGGCAGCCGCCGTTCACGCCAGTGCAAGAGCCCCGCCGCGCACGCCAGCACCGCCACGGCCCACAGGGCGGCATTCAGCCCGTAGGGCACGGCGCGCAGCAGGATGTCGCCGAGCACTCCCAGGACGAGCGCTGCGGGAAAGACCCGGTACGCCAGCGTGGCGGGCTGGTCCCAGGCCGTCGCGGTGGCCGCCTCCTCATAGGAAAGATCGTCCTCCGGTGTCATCACTCCCGCACTCCTTATGCTGGCTCCCAAAGAACCTTGCGATACAAAGCCCACGCGCAAAAAAAAGGAGCCCTGTGCCGGTCACTTTTTCCGGACCGCCTTGATTAGGGCTTCCATGTGGCTCAGGTAGTGTTCGAGCGCCTTCCGCCCCCTGGGCGTGATGCGGTATTCGGTTTTCGGCATCCTTCCCTGGAACGATTTCGTACACTGGATGTACTCGGCTTCTTCCAGCTTGCGGGCGTGCACGCTCAGGTTGCCGTCGCTTGTCCCGATCAACTGTTTGAGTTCTTTGAACGTCAGGGCGTCGTTCACGGCCAGCGCGCTCACGATCGCGAGCCGGATCCGTTCGTGGATGATGCGCTCCATCGGCTCCGAACCGCTCCGGCGCTCCGGACCCTGGATAGCTTCCCGCAGCCTTGACCTCTTGTCTTCCGCCCCCCCCGCCTTCTCTGCCGCGTTTTGTCTCGCCATCTTCCGTCTCCCGGTACCGGCGGATCAGCCGCCGTGGCGCAGGGCAATGACCACGCCAAACACGATGTGGAGGCCGCCAAACCCGGCCGCGAGAAAGAGGTCGCCCGCCGTCATGCCCCCGGCCACATCAAACGCGCCGTACTCCGGCAGCGACATCAAACCGCCCGCGAGCGCCATGAAACACATCCCCATCAAAGGCACCACCCGAACAGAGAACGCGCCCCCGGTCACGCACCCCGCGCCATACAGGAGCAGCCACAGGGGCGGCAACAGGCGCCACAAGCCTTCGTGCACGAAAACGGCCGTCAACAACGCGCCCGCCACGATCGGCGGCGCCAGGCTCAGCGCAAACCGGCGCCCCGGCCCCATCCACAGGGATTCCCGGTTCCGCCGGGCTTTGAGGGTCATCGAGACCGCCCCAACGGTCACGCTCCCGCCCGCCACGGCCAGCCAGGTGCCAAGCCATGGCGCTCCCGGCCTCGAGGCCCAAAAACTTCCCGCAAGCGCCAGCAGCCCCATGGCGAGCAGTCCCCGTCCGGGAACCGACGTAAACGACGACGACCGGGTCATGGCCTCGCGTATGAAGGCCAGGTTGTCCATGGCCCGTGCGTGAAGCTGTACCGGCGCCCCGGGGTCCGGGGACTCTTTGCGTTCCGTGCTCATCGCACCGTCAGTATATCCGAGTTTCTTGTGTTTGCCAAGTACTTTATATCCAAAAGCGAAACCGGGTTCCCCCATTTGCCGCGTGCGGTCCTTTTCAACGCAAAACTGCAGCACCTTCCGCAAACTGTCCACGTCGTACAGGCTTTCGGTGAAATTGTCTTCCAGGCAGCTTTGCCAGACGGCAGTGATCCCGCCCGTCCCAGGACAGCAGCGTGAACCAGACGACTCAGGGCAAATCGCGCCAGAGGTTCCCCAGATAGATCGGGCCCGGCGCTGCGGACGCACCAAGCAGGCGGAGGAGCGGTTCGTGAAGGTCAGGGACCAGGACAAGGCCGTTCAATTCCGCCATGGGCACAAACCGGACCGCGGTCAGACGATAGTCGTCCCCCTTCCGCAGACTTCCACCCAGGAGGGTGCACCGGAAACAGAGGTTCACGATATGGCGATGGCGCTCCGGGGGGAGGCTGTCGTACACCAGCGCGACATCGCCCACCGCGACGTCCAGTCCGGTTTCCTCCCGAAGTTCCCGTTTCAGCGCGTCTGCCAGGGACTCGCCGTAGTCCACCCCGCCGCCCGGAAGAAGCCAGTACCTCCGCCCATCCTTTTCGTGTTCGACCAGGAGGACGGCGTCCTCATTCCGCAGGAGCGCGGCCACGCGAATCCGGGGCCCCAATCCGTGTCCTTCCGTTTCGGTCATACAATATAATCGGCAAGCTGCCGCCGCAGGGGCGCGTCGACCTCGGCCTCCAGAACCACAACATTGTCTTCATAGTCCTGCTGGATGACCCGGCCGCATTTGTGAACGCGCGCCACCACGCTTCCCTTGTGCTGGGGAATGCGCAAGCGCACACGGGAGCGTTGCGGCGTCAGGTTCGCATCGACCGCTCGGAGCAGCTCCTCGATGCCCTGGCCGGTCCTCGCGGAAACCCGCACGCCGTGGCCGAACCGCGCCTCCAGTTCATGCGCCTGCATGGGCGTGGCGATGTCCATCTTGTTGAGAGCGAGCACGGCCGGCTTCTCCCCCACGCCGATCTCGTCCAATACGGCGCGCACGGCCTTCATGTGTTCCTCGGCCGCGGCATGCGAAGCATCGACGACCATGAGCAGCACATCCGCCTCGTTCACTTCCTCGAGCGTGGCGCGGAACGCCGCGACCAGGGAGTGCGGAAGGTTCCGGATAAATCCCACCGTGTCCGTAAAGGTCACCTCGCGGCCGCTGGGGAGTTCCCGTCTCCGCGTCGTGGTGTCGAGGGTGGCAAACAGCTTGTCTTCGACAAACGCACCGGCATTTGTCAGCGCGTTAAGAAGCGACGATTTGCCCGCGTTGGTGTAGCCGACCAGGGCCACCGTGCCGATACCCCCTTCGATGCGCCGCTTGCGCTGGATGCGCCGGCGTTTGCGCGTGCCCTCGAGCTCTGCCTTGAACCGGCGGATCCGCTCGCGCACCACGCGGCGGTCCACCTCGAGCTTCTGTTCGCCGGGACCGCGTACCCCGATGCCGCCCTGCTGGCGCATCATGGCCGAGCCCCGGCCGGTCAGGCGCGGCAGGAGATACTCGAGCTGGGCCAGTTCGACCTGATGCTTGCCTTCGTTGGACTGGGCGCGCAAGGCAAAAATGTCGAGAATCAACTGCGTGCGGTCCACGACCTTCACCCCGAGCGTGTCGCCGATATTGGCGCCCTGGCTGGGGGTCAGGTCGCAGTCGAAAATGACCAGACCCGCCTCATGCTCTTCGCATGCCGCGCTGAGGGTCTCGAGTTTTCCCTTTCCAATAAGGGTCCCCGGGCACGGTCTGGCCCGGCGCTGCACAAGCGTAGCGGCCACGCCGGCCCCGGCCGTCCAGGTCAGGCGCCGCATTTCTTCAAGCGAATCCTCGACTTCCCTCGGGTCATCACCCGGAAGAATCAGCCTTACCAGGATGGCGGTCTCGGTCAGCGGCGGCCGCTCGAGTTCTATCAATCGTTCGTTTCTTTCCTCGGTCATACCCTCGTCTTTCGTGCGGTCATACCCTGCTTCTCACTATATCACGGGAGCCACATTGAATCTGTCCCCATAGATTCTTAGTCTATGCACACACAGGAACTCGTGGCGTCCCCGAAGACAACCGCGAAAGGATTACCGTACCCGTGACAAAGCGTTTCATCTCTCAGCTGTTTGTTCAGAAAACGTTGGTGTTGGCGCTGGCGCTGCTCGCCGTGAGCGGCTACGCCGGGGCTGAACAGGCCGCAAACGCGCCCGAACCCGCCCCGCCGCAGGAGGTATTTCCATTGCCTGAAACACTCTACGACACGCAAACATTCACCGGGAAGGTCCTTCGGAGCGGCGGCCGGGTGGACTTCGTCTTCGGATCTGACCGCCCCTTCGCGCAGTGCCATGCCTCCACCATTGCCCAGGCCCCATCGGGCGAGCTTCTCTGCGCGTGGTTCGGCGGCACGGAGGAAAAGGACCCCGACGTCGGTATCTGGTATGCCCGCTTCACCAACGGCGCGTGGGCGCCCCCGAAGCGCATCGCAAAGGTCAACGAAACCGCTCATTGGAATCCGGTGCTGTTCACCGATCCCGAGGCCGGCGTGTTCCTCTTTTTCAAAGTCGGTCCCGAAATCCCCTACTGGCAGACTTACTGGATGAAGTCCGCCGATGCGGGCCTGACGTGGACCGACCCCGTCGAGCTGGTCCCCGGCGACAACGGCGGCCGGGGTCCCGTCAAGAACAAGCCGATCATCCTCTCGGACGGGGCGTGGCTCGCGCCCGCCTCAACCGAACTCGGCGCCTGGAAGCCCTTCTGCGACCGGTCGGAGGACGACGGACGAACGTGGACGCGCAGCGCCGATTTCGCCATCGACCCGGTCCAAGTCATCGGCAAAGGCGCCATCCAGCCCACGTTCTGGGAGTCCTCGCCTGGCAACGTACATGCTCTCCTGCGCACCACCGCAGCGAAGATCGGCCGCGCTGACTCGACGGACGGCGGCCGGACCTGGTCGCCCATGCGGCTCACCGGGATGCCCAACAACAACAGCGGCATTGACCTCGAGAAACTCGACGACAACCGCCTGCTGCTGCTCTACAACCCCATCGGCAAGGATTGGGGACCCCGAACGCCCCTCAATCTCGCGGTATCGAGCGACAACGGCGAAACGTGGCAGGATCTGGTCAGTCTGGAGACCGCGGAAGGCGAATACTCGTACCCGGCCATCATCCGGAGTGGCGACGGGATCGTCCTGTGTTACACCTGGCGTCGCGAACGCGTTCGCTGCTGGCAGATCCCCGCCGCGGCATTTGAGTAAATCGATATCGCGGAATAATTCACGGCCGTGGGGTCCCGCGCGGACCTCACGGCCGTGTGTGCATGTATGGGCCGGCGCGTCCAAAGAAAACGGCCCCGTCCGCGGAGATACTCCGGGGACGCGGCCGTGAACGAGTCTGCCCGCTCGAGCGGTTTACCGCTTGGAGAACTGGAAGCGCTTGCGGGCGCCGGGTTGTCCGTACTTCTTGCGTTCGACCTCGCGCGCATCGCGAGTCAGCAGCCCGTACTTACGCAGGACGGGACGGTATTTCTCGTCCAGTTCAACGAGCGCACGGGCGATGCCCAGGCGCAGGGCGCCGGCCTGTCCGGTCAGCCCGCCGCCGCTGCAACGCGCGCGGATGTCAAACCGGTTCACGGTGTCCGTCACGTCGAACGGCTGTTTTGCCAGCATCACGAGCACTTCGCGCGCCAGATAGGCGTCCAGGGGACGGCCATTGACCGTCACCACACCCGTGCCCGGCTTCAGGCGAACGCGCGCCGAGGCGTTTTTGCGCCGGCCGATGGCCATTACTTCATTCGTCTTTGCGTCGACTGCCACTTGGGGTTCCTCTCCTCAATCCTCGCCTTCGTTTGTGCTAGAAGGTATGCATTTCCGGATTCTGTGCTTCATGGGGATGCTCGTTGCCCGCGTAGATGCGGACGCGCGTGGCGAGTTGCCGCCCCAACCGGTTGTGGGGCAACATCCCCTTGACCGCGAACATCATGGCGCGCGTCGGGTGCTTCGCCACCAGCTTCTCGTAGGTGGTTTCTTTCAGCCCGCCAAGATACCCGGAGTGCCGGTAATACTTCTTGGCCTGCGCCTTGCGTCCCGTGACGCACGCTTTGTCCGCGTTAATGATCACCACATGATCGCCGCAATCCAGGTAAGGGGTGTACTGGGGCTTGTGTTTGCCGCGCAGCAGCCTGGCCGCTTCCGCCGCAACCCGGCCGAGCACCTTGCCATTCGCGTCGATGACCAACCACTTCTTTTTGATATCTCCCTCGCGGGGGACATACGTTTTCACCGCTTCTCTCTCCTTAACGGCCGGGTCAGGCCGTAAAAGCACACAACTCAGCAACTTGTGAGGACAACGCGAAGCGAAAGTGTACCTGACGAAAATCCGAATGTCAAGAAAGACCTCCCCACCCGAATCTTCGCAGTTTTCGTCCGGCATTTTGCCGCCCGGCCCAAACCCGCCCGACGTGCGCGGCGTAACGCAACCAGGCATCAAATACCCTCTGTTTTAAGCCGCTGTTTGCCTCAATCGTCGCTCACATCGACGCTGACGTAATCGACATACAGGCCGGCCTCATCCATCGCGGTGGCCGTAGAGCGTATCCGCACGTAGTTTACCCCGCGCGGCTCCCGGAATGCACGCGGAAGGTATACCCGAGGCACATCATCCACCGACGCCACCGCCGTGCGGCCCGGGGTGTCCCATGCCATTTGCAGCGTGCACCACGTGCCTGCCTCAAGCGACTCCCGCACGGAAATGTGGCCGTCCGGCTGAATGGGAAGCGAAAAAACGGCCTCCTTCTCCCCATTCGGGTCGGTAGGATCAAAGAAACGGTCCAGGAGAGACACCACGGCGCCTCCAAACCCTTCCCGCAACAATACCCGCAGGGTCAGAACCCCCTTGCGGCCCATCCGGAAATTCCAGACTGCTCCGTCGCCGGCATAGTCGTCCGGCCGCCGTACGTGCAGCACGGTTCCGCCGCGGGCTTCCGGCAGTTCCACGACGGCCGGGCCCTGCCTGCGGTCCTGCCACCAGCGCGAGACCTCACCGTAGTGCGTGAAGACGGACCAGCCGTCCAGCCCGGCCGAAAAATCGTCTTCGCGGTGGGTTCCCAGTAGCCAGTCCGGATCAAAACGCAACATGGCGCTGGCCGGCCCCTGCCCGGTCATCACGATGACTTTCCCGTTGGGGGCGAGGTACGGATAGGGATAGGCCGTCCCCCGGTCGCCCGATTTCGGTGGCGTGTTGTTCCGGGTAGGGTCGCGGTAGATTTCCCGGTAGCCCCGCCAGGTCCGGCCTTCATCGTCGGAGATCGCGGCGTGGAGCGCGTCGCGGCCGCCATAGACGCCCGCCCCGTGTACACGCGGCGGTTTCTCGCATCCGTTCCAGAACACGAGAATGCGGTCATCCGGCAGGCGCAGGAACCCCGCCGGCGCGTCGGTCCCGAGGAATTCCGTCGGACGCAGGGGCTCCCAGGCGGCTCCGTCGGGGGAATAGGATTCATACAGGCAGCCGGCATCGGTGCGGGCGAGCATGTACACGCGCCCGTCCTTGAGCTCGATGATGCACGGTTCGCACGCGCCATAGCCGCTGCCGTTGAAATCCGTGTGGGTCGGGGCGGTAAGCTGCGCCGGCGACTTGTGCCAGGTATCACCGCCGTCGTCGGAATACACGCACGTGACCACGTTGGCGCCGCACGGAGGGCCCGTCTTCCGGTCCGGCAGCCACTCGGCAAACGGCAGCACAATGCGGCCCGTGCTCAACTGGGTCACCCCATTGATGGACCCCACATACCCTTCAAAGATGACCTTGGCCTCTTCCCACGCCGTGCCGCCGTCTCGCGTCTTGATATGCCAGATGTCGATAAAGTAATCGACACCGATCGTGCGCCCCTCCCCTGCCCGGCGCACAATCATGGGAAAGAGGTGAAACTCGCCTTCGCGATCACGCAGCGGCAAGAAGGCGCGCGGCCCTTCGTATTCCAGAGTCGGGGCGCTCCACGTGATCCCCCCGTCCGGCGACGTCACCGAGAAATTCCAGAATGCTCCGCCTTCGGCGGTTTCTGCGTAAAACGACTTCAGCGTCCCGTCCGGCATCAGGATCACGCCGCCCCGGCGATCCCCCAGCCGGACGGGCTCCCAGACGTCCTCCTGGCGCGCCTCCGCCTCTTGTTCGGGGACAGCGCTCCGCGAGCCGGCCTCCTGTTCAGCCGCCCAGACGTATCCCGCCAGAAAACAGCCTTCTACAAGCAAAGCGGTCAGTAGCGCCCGGGTCCGGAGTGTGATTCGCATGTGGGATGTCCTCATTCGTTTGCGCCTATCTGTTCGGAAGCCCCGCCCGTCACGCTCTCTCGGCTTCGGCTTCCGAGGCGGCCTCCAGAGCCTCCTCGGTTTCTCTCTCAACGTCTGGAAGCACCGGAGGTTCCTCGGCAACGGCTTCGGTGTCGGGTTCACGGATCAGGTGTTCGGAAAGCTGCATCTCCGCGAGGGCCATCAGAAAGGAGACCGTCGATTCCGCGCCCTGGTTCTGATTCACACGATCCGAGGAGAGCCCGTCGAAGCAGCCGCCGGTGCCCGCATGATACAGGGGCATGTGCAGGTCGTTCTTTCCGAGGAACCAGTCGAATGCCCGGAGCGCCTCTTCCCACCAGCGTTCCTCGCCGGTCATGCGGTAGGCCTCGAGGCAGGCCGCGACGGTGGAGTTCGCTTCGATGGGCTGCTGGTCGAAACGCGCCCGCGGCTCGCCCTTCCGGTAGAATCCGTGGCAGCCGATCGGCACGAAATGCTGGCCTCCCGCGCGCTGCACCTGAACAAGCCATTCCAGGGCACGCAGCCCCGCATCAACCATGTTGCCGTCGTTCAGCCACTGACCGCACAGGAAGAGGGCATGCGGCAGGCGGGCGTTGCCATACGTCAGAAAGTCCTCGAACCACAGCCACTCCTTCGAGGCATTCCTTTCAAACATGGCGAGGAGGCGGTGGGCCAGGTCCACCCGTGCGTCCTGCGCCGCGCAATGGCCGTAGAAGCGCCGCATGTATTCCATCATCCCCAGCAGGGAGTAGGCCCAGGCCCGCGTTTCGCGGAATCCCAGACACGGTGGAAGGGCCTCGTCAAACAAGCGGCAGGCGAATCCGCGCAGGCCGCTGTAGCGGGAACGGCCGGCCACAACGCCCAGCGCCCAGAGGGCGCGGCCGTGGCTGTCTTCCGAGCCCACTTCTTCCAGCCAGCGCCGGTCATAGCCCATGAAGTTCCGAAACCTGCGGGTCTTGGGATTCCACGCGTGGTTCAGGAACGCGAGATAGCGCGATTGAAGCGTGCGCACCAGCGGCATGTTTCCGGCGCCCAACTCCTCGAGAAGCACCGTCAGCACCACGGCGCGCGCGTTGTCGTCCACCGTGTACCCTTCGTCGTAATTGGGAATGGCGAACGTGGCGTGCTGCAGGAGGCCCGTCTCGTCGGTCAGACGCTGGAGGTGCTCGAGCTTGATGCCCGGGAGTTCCCCTTTGGTGAACTCCAGCGGCGGGATACCCCGGCGGCGTCGCGGCTTGCGGAAACTCTCCCCCCGGGCGCGTTCAAAGACCTCCCCGTACTGCCCGGCCACATTTTCCCAGACCATCTGGCGCCCATACTCGTAGGCCCGCTTTCGCATGGCGTGACGTTCGGCCTCATGCTCCAGCAGGTACATGACCTGTTCAGCGATGGCCGCGCTGTCCCTGAACGGCACCAGGCGTCCCCGCCCGTCCGCGAGCAAGTCTTCCGCATACCAGTAGGGCGTCGAGATCACGGCCTTCCCCGCGCCGGCCGAGTAGGCCAGGGTCCCGGAAGTGATCTGCCGGGGCTCGAGATACGGCGTGACGTACAGGTCCGCGCACCCGATGAACTCGATGAGCTCTTCGAGCGTCACGAACCGGTTGTGGAAAATCACGCTGCCCTGGACGCCTCGCGACTTGACCAGGCGCTGCAAACTCAGCCGGTACGATTCCCCCTGGTCTCGTATCAGATGCGGGTGGGTCGCGCCAAGAATGATGTAGACCAGGTTTGGGAACCGTTCCAGGATCTTCGGCAGCGCCTCAATCACATACTCAATGCCTTTGTTAGGGGAAAGGAGTCCGAAAGTGAGTAAAACCAGCTTTCCCTCCACGCCGAACTTGTCTTTGAAATAGTTTGGATCCACAAACGGCACGTCCGGAATGCCGTGGTGAATCAAGTCGATTCTCTCTTCGGGAACCCCATAGATGGTCTTCAGAAAGGTGCGTCCCCGCTCGCTCATCACAACCATCCGGTCGGACAAGGCCGTCAATTCGTCCATGACCTGGCGCTGCGCGGCATTCGGCTTTTCCAGAACGGTATGAAGGGTGGTTACGATGGGCATGCTGAGATCGCTGAGCAGTTTGATGATGTGGCTTCCCGCGACGCCCCCGAAAATGCCGAATTCGTGCTGCAGGCAGACCGTGTCGATATTGTTGATGTTCAGGAATTCGGCCGCGCGCCGGTACGAGGCGAGTTCCTGCTCGCGCACTTCAAAACGCACCCGCGGAGGATAGTCGTACCCATCCTCCACATCGTTGATCGGAATCGCGAACACGTCCGCATTCGGGTGGGCCTCGGCAAAGGCTTCACACAAGTCGGTGGTGAAGGTTGCTATCCCGCACTGACGCGGAAGATAATTCCCGATAAAGGCCACCCGCTGATTGTACTCTTTGTGAACCATAGCCTCCTCGTCTTTCGCCGGACCGGCGGTGGTTTATGTGTTGTTTTGCACCAAAAAGCGCCTTCACTATAACATATGACCAGCGTCTAAACTGACCCAGCCCCTCCCAGCCCCTCCCTTCGCGCCAGCCTCGACTGACACACACCGTCCGGCGCTCTTTCGCATTCGACGCCAAAATGGTGCATTGATCTCCGCAACCGCAATCCGTACCATGCGGGCCTGACAGTTTGCGGAACACCATGGGACGACGCGCATGATCATCGATTGTCACGGCCACTGTTCCATCGATGGCTCGTACTCTCTGTCGGCGGACGATACGGTACGCAGCCTCGACCTGTACGGCATCGACCAAATCTGCTGTTCCGCCCCTATCACCAGCGGCGAAGCCACCCCGGACCTGATTCGCGCGCGCAATGACCTCATCCTCGGCGCGATGCGGAAATATCCGGACCGCATTATGGGCATGTGCTTCCTGAACCCGGGCCATTCCCGCGAGGCCCAGGACGAGATTACCCGCTGTGTGGCCGACAACGGGATGGTCGGCGTCAAGCTGTACAATCAATACCGCATCTGCGATCCCGTGCAGTTTCCAGTCATCGAACGGTGTATCGAACTCGGGGTCCCCATTCTCATGCACGCGGGGTATCCCGCCGCGCCGGAGTTGCGCGAACAACAGCCGCGCATCTCCACTGGCATGCATTTTGCCGGCGCGGCCCGGCGCTACCCCGAGGCCATGCTGATCTGCGCGCACATCGGAGGCGGCGGCGATTGGGAACGCCAACTCAAGGGCTTGCGCGAGGCCCCGAGCGTCTTTGTTGACACCGGCGGTTCGGTCATCGACGCGGGCATGATCGAACGCTGCGTGCGCGAACTCGGCATCGACCGTCTCCTCTTCGCGTGCGACGGCAGCATGGAGCGCGGCCTGGGCAAAATCCTCGACGCCAAGCTCACCGAATCCGAGCGCGCCAAGGTCTACAGCGCCAATTTCCTCAACATCCTCGCGAGGAGAAAACCGTGATCATTGACGTCAACACCTGGATCGGCCACTGGCCGTTCCGTTCGCTGCCCAAACGATCCGCCGGGGATTTGATTGAGCAGATGGACCGGCTGAAGATCACGAAAGCCCTCGTCGGAAACCTCAACGGCCTGCTCTACAAAGACGTGCACGAGTCCAACCATGAGCTCGCGGCCGAAATCCGCCGCCACGGCGACCGCCTCGTCCCCTGCGCGCTGATCAATCCGCTCTATGACGGCTGGCGCGACGATTTGCGCCAGTGCCGCGAACAATTCGGGATGCCCGTCCTTCGTCTCACCCCCGATTACCACGGCTACACGCTGTCCGACCCCTGCGCGTCGGAACTGATCGCGGCGGCGCATCATCTCGGGATGCGGGTGGCGTTCTACTGGCGCATTGTGGATCCACGGGGACGTCATGGGCTCGATCCCGGCCGCGAAACCAGCGAGGCGCTCGTCGAACAGGTGATGGCCCAGTTCCCCGAGCACCCGTTTCTGATGCTCAATTTCCGGCGCGTGCTTGCCCGGCCGGCGCCCGCCCCCCCGTGCCTCTATGACATCTCGCTCTTCCTGGGGCCCAACGGGCTGCTCCTCATGGATCAGCTCGCTGAGCACGGGGCGGCCAGCTTCGCGCTCGGCACGACCATGCTGATGCGCTACGGTTCCGCGCCGCTCCTCGCCCTCGAGAAATGCGAGTTGTCCTCCCGGGACCGCGAGGCCATCCTGTGGCGCAACATCGTCCAGTTGATACCCGGTTTAGACTAATGCAACCATGGTTTAAGGCACGTGCAGCATTTCCGGGGAGGTGGTTATGACAAACCGAGAGCGGGTCCGGGCGATTCTCAATTATGCGCCGTACGACACCATGCCCATTGTCCACTTTGGATTCTGGACCGACACCCTCGAGAAATGGGCCGCTGAGGGCCATATCTCGCAGGAAGAAGCGGATTCCTGGGGCGACGGCAATCCCGTCGACATCGTCCTCAGCGCGAAACTCGGCTTTGATTTCAATTACTACAGTTGTTTCAGCCCCCACACCGGCCTCTCCCCCGAATTCGAGCGCGAGGTCATCGAGGAACTCCCCGATGGCGGCAAGAAAGTGCGTAACGCCTGGGGCGTGATCGAACTCGAGAAGCCCGGCGCGACCTCCATTCCCGCCGAGATCGACCACCTCCTCAAGACCCGCCGCGACTGGGAAGAACACTACAAACACCGTCTCCAGTTCGACCCCGGCCGCATCACCCAATACAAGGTCCTCGTGAACGGCGAAATGGTCCCCTGGACCGAAGGCGGGCTCGAATTTCTCCAGAAGGGCGACCGGGACTATAACTACGGGCTCCACTGCGGCAGCCTGTTCGGCGAAGTCCGCAACATCCTCGGCGTCACCGGCGCCAGCTATCTCTTCGCCGAAGACGACGCCCTGTTCACCGAGATCATCGACACCCGCGCCGAGCTTTCCTATCAAGCCGTGAAAACGGTTCTCGAAAGCGGCGCCAAATTCGATTTCGCCCATTTCTGGGAAGACATCTGCTTCAAGAACGGCCCCTTGATCATCCCCTCCGTGTTCGAGGAAAAGGTCGGCCCTCACTACCGGCGCATTACCGGACTCGTCAACAGCTACGGCATCAACATCGTCTCGCTCGATTGCGACGGCTGCATTGACGCCCTCCTCCCCACCTGGCTCCACAACGGCGTCAACACCATGTTCCCCATCGAGGTCGGCACCTGGGATGCCAGTATCGCCCCCTGGCGCAAGCAATACGGCCGGGAACTGCGCGGCGTAGGCGGCATGAACAAGGTCGTCTTCGCCCGCGATCGCGCCGCCATCGACGCCGAAGTCGAGCGCCTCAAGCCCCTCGTCGATCTCGGCGGCTACATCCCCTGCCCCGACCACCGCCTGGCCCCCGACGCCAAGTGGCACAACGTCCGCTACTACTGCGACCGCATGCGCAACGCCTTCGGGTAAGCGCGAAACGGGTCTACCAATTTCAAAGCATCCGGGCTATGATGGCGTCTTCAACAGGGAGAACTGAAATGATCCGTACCCATCTGACGGTGTGTGTTGGCGTGGCGTTGTTGCTGTTCTGCGGACAGGCCGTCGGGCAGGCGGCCGCGGACGCCGGGAGTACTGCGATGAATGAGTTTCCTCGACGGGCCATCCATCTGGACACTCACACCATGCCGGGCATCTACGACGTCGGCGCGGAGTTCGATGCGGCGGAGTTCGCGCGCACCTTGAGCGAAGCCCATGTCGATTACATCACCGTGTTCGCCAAATGCAACCTCGGTTTCGCCTATTATCCAACGGAAATCGGGAAGATGTACCCGGGACTCCAGGTGGACCTCCTCGGCCAGATGGTCGAGGCCTGCCACGCGCAGGGCATCCGCGTCGCGGCCTATTTCAACGTGGGCATCGACCACGAACACGCGCGGCTCCACCGCGAATGGTGCAAGGTCGACAAGGAAGGCCGCGTGTACCGTTTCGCGGAAAAGGGCCACTGGTTCCGCGACCTGTGCCTGAACACCGGTTTTCACGACCACATCCTCGGCATGGTGCGCGAAGTGCTCGACCGCTATCCCGTGGACGGCATCTTCCTGGATTGTTATGACCTTGCCCCCTGCTACGGCACCGAATGCATTGAGGCCATGAAACAGCAGGGCATGAACGTGTTTGATGATGCGCAGGCCACCGAATTCTGCTGGCAAACCACCAACCGGTTTATGGAAGAGGTCGAGACCATGGCTCGGGCCAAGCGCCCGGACATCTATGTCCTGCACAATGGCATCGCGTACCGCCGCCAGCCCACCCACATCGAACTCGAGGTGCTCCCCACGGGCGGCTGGGGCTATGACTACCTCCCGATGGCCATCCGGTATGCCCGCACGGTCGACAAACCCTATTTCACCATGACCGGCCGCTTCCACAAGAGTTGGGGCGACCTGGGCGGCATCCGCACGAAGCACTCGCTCCTCTTCGACTGCTATTACTCCATCGCCAACGGCGGCACCTGCTCGGTCGGCGACCATTTCCATCCCCGGGGCGCTCTCAACGGCGAAGTGTACCGCCTCATTCAGGATGCCTATACGTCGGTACGCGCCCTGGAACCGTGGACGGCGGGCGCGCGCGCGGAAGCCGAGATCGTGGTCCTGGAACCGCACATGGCCGACTTCCCCAGCGCACGCACCTACAGCGCCAAACCCGACGGGTTCTCGCTCGACAGCGTCAAGGGCGCCGCGCGTATCCTGTCGGAGTTGAAATGCCAGTTCGATATCAGCGACGGCACGGAAGACCTGTCAAAATACAAGGTCATCGTCCTGGCCGACTCGGTGCGCGTCTCGGAGGCCCTGAAACCCAAACTCGAGGCCCATCTCGCCCGGGGCGGCGGCATCCTCAGTTCGGCTTTTGCCGGACTGACACCGGACGGCACGGCGTTTGGCCTCAGCGGCGTGGACCTGGTCGCGGAAGGGCCCGAGCCCTTCAATCCCACGTTCGTTGAAGCGCTTCCGCCACTCGACAAGGGTTTTCCGGCCATGCCCGTGACCGTCTACCAGCAGGGGCTCGCCATGCAGGCCGGCCCCGCAACCGAGGTGCTCGCCCGCCTGCACAAACCCTACACGAACCTGCGGTCCTGGGACTATGAACACGAGACCTTGTACTGCCCGCCCGACAAAGATACCGGCCGCCCCGCGGTCGCCCGCTGCGGCAATGTGATTCACTTCAGCTTCCCCCTCTTCCTGGGATACATGCGCGACGCCGTGGTGCCCCACCGCATTCTGCTCGAGAACGCCCTGCGCCTGCTTCTGCCGCAGCCGATGCTCGAAGTCGCCAATTTCCCCTCGTTCGGTCGCGCCACCGTGACCGCCCGCGACCGCACTCGGCTGGTCCACCTGCTCACGTACGTGCCGGAATCCCGCGGGAGCATTGAGATGATCGAGGAGCCGATCGTGGTGAGCGAGGTCGCCGTAGGCCTCCGCAGCGAAGGCCGCGACGTGACGTCGGTGACGCTGGCGCCGGGCGGGGAAACCCTCCCCTTCACGCGCGATGGCGACTATGTGCGTTTCACCGTGCCGCGTGTGGAAGGCTATCAGCTCATCGTTGTCGAATAACCGGATCCGGCCGCCATCGCGAAGCGGGCGCCGCAACCGGAGCTGCTTGGGCGCCTCCCGTGCGACTGGCGATTATTGTCCGGCCAGCAGGGTCTGTTCCTTTGCCGCAAGCTGCACGAGAAACCGGGACGCTTCCGCCGCGGAAAGTGCGTACGGGTCGAATTTGCCCTTGCCGCCGTACGTTTCAAACGTTTGCGGACTGATGTCACCCGCCGCGACAAACGCCATGCTCCAGTCCGCGAATTTCCGGTCCGCAACCTCGCAGTAATCCAGAAGAACGACGTCCTTGTGACGCGGATCCCGTTGAATCTCGGAATAGAGCTGGTTGACGGCCTCTCTTGGGCCTTCCAGGCACTGCAGGAAAAACGCCGGGTCGTAGCAGAGAATACCCGTGATGTCCTTGGCCTTGTTGTTGCTGCGGGAGATCTTCAGTACTTTCTGCAGCGCTTCCGTATCGCATTCCTCCGTCATCCGGCTCACGTAGACCAGCCGCACCATGTGCATCGTTCTTAACTCCTTTGTCGGCATGAGGAAATGCACGCTTGTCCCGTCCATTCTACTGTCCGGCCCATGATCTGCACAATATGAACCTGCAGCGCTCCGCGGAAGGCACTCCCCCGGGGCAGGCAGCGGGCGGCTTTTGGAACCCGGTTACGGCGCCCGCGGGAATCTCTTGGAATCCGCGCGTTTTTCAGGTACACTAAGTTAAAGTCTTACAGACAGATGCACGGTTCGTTTGGGGAAACTGAACTGAGGTGAACATCCTATGAACAAAGTGATGTGGGTTCCATTGGCACTGTTCTTGAGCGTGGCACTGGCCGGAACGGCCTGGGCCGCTGACAAGACCCCGAAAGATCCGAACCAGGACTGGGAGAAACATCCCGAGCCTGCGTTGCAGGTGTACAAGACCACGGGGCGCGGCATCCATGCCCTGGTGTATCAGTCCCTCCGCTCCCTGAAGGAAGGCAATGAGCGTCTGCCCATTCTCGGCAGCGTCATGGTGTTTGAAGGCATCGGCACGGGCCTGGTGGAGCTGGGCACGAGCATGTATACAGGCATGGCGGGGTCGAAACCCCACCGGCCGTACAACCAGTTGAGCAGGCCCAACCGGGTCCTCAACACCGACCCGCTTCTTCGCAACGCCCGGCAGGTGGGAGGCACGGCCGCCGTCACCGCGGGCGCGGGGCTCCCGGTAGTGCTGGGGCTCTATGCCGGCCAGGAGGCCACCGACGAGTTCCCCCGCGAGGAGGAGAAAGTCGAGGAACTCGAGGGGCTGCGCAAGCCCGTTGAGAAAAAGCGCATGACCATGCCCGATGCCCAACGCCGCTACGTTCCCGAGCGTGCCGCCTACGGGCACAAAATCGAACGCGGCCGCGGAAATCTGCTGAAGCAATTGCGTTACGAAGAATAACGGAGGGCCTTAGCCGCCGTCGCCCTTCTGAATCGTGTGGAAAATGGTGTCAGTCGTGAGGACTGTCTCGCGGGGTTCATTGACGTTTCGTGGTTTCACCTATCCATAAGCATTTCTGGGTGGTTTTGCTGATCGCGGCCCTCTTTGCGGTCTTCTTTGAACTGGGCCGCATGGACGTCTGCACGGACAACGAGGGTCAGCGGGCCACCCCCCCTGCCGAGATGCTGCGGTCGGGCAACTACGTTGTGCCCACCATCAACGGCGCGACCTATCTCGCCAAACCGCCCCTGCTGTATTGGGCGATCGCGGGCGTTTACCGGATAACCGGAGAAATCTCCGCGTTGACGGCCCGCATCCCCACCGCCGTCTGCGCGGTAGCGCTGGTTCTGGCGGTCTACCTGGCCTTTCGGAAGCGGCTGGGCGAGCAGGCGGCCCGGTTCGCCGCCATCGCCCTGCTGGCCTCGCCCTACTTCCTGGAGCGTTCGCGGTGGGCGGAACTCGACGTGCCGCTGACGCTGGCCACATTTCTGGCGATCGCAGCCTGCTGGACCGCCTTCGAAGCAGAGACCTCCTTTCAGCGAGCGGGGTTCACGCTGCTCGGCGGCCTGGCCATGGGCGCGGCGATCATGCTCAAAGGGCCCGCCCCGGTCCTCTTCCTGGGCGCTGCGTGGGCCGCGTATCTGCTCACCCGCGGAAAAACCGGTGCCAAAGGCAAAGGGCTCAAAGGGCTGGCAATCGTCACGGTGAGCGCGCTGGTCCTCGAATACCTCCTCAAACTCACCGGGGTCGTCGCCTTTCCGTTCGCGCTGGTCTCTGCGTCCGTTTACTGCGTGGTATGGAGCTGGCGCTCGGCGCCCGAGATGCGCCTGAAGACCGCCGGGATCACCGTTGGGGCGCTCCTCACCGGCCTGCTGCTGGCCGCCCCGTGGGCCCTGGCCGTCCTGCACGCCCAGGGTTGGGAGAATATCCGCAAGCTATTGAGTTCAGAGGTACTTACAAGGACCCATTCCGCCACCGAAATCAACAGCGGCAGCCCCGTGTACTATCTGTTGGCCCTTCCCCTGCTGCTGGCCCCGTGGTCGTTTCTGTTCCCGTTTCATTTCTCCCGGACCGAGTGGCGCGAGAACGGCGTCAGCTACCGCTTCTGTACGGCCACCGCCTGGCTGAGCATCCTCGTGTTCTCTCTGGTGGCCGGGAAGGAATACGAATACATTCTTCCGGCCTTCCCGTTTTTGGCGGGCGCTACCGGGGTCACGTTGGCGCGCTTTCTGGGCGATGACCTCTCCGGATGGGGCAAGCGCTGGACCGGCCTGTGGGCCCAGGTGACCGTTATCTTGTTCATGGTCCTCGCGGCGGCACTGGTGCTGTATGCCGCGACCACCGAGAATCCCCCCGTCTTTACGGTTGAAGCCGTCGTATTGGGTGCACTGATTCTTGCCGCGGGCATCTGGGGGCTGCGGCAGCGCCCATTCCGGCTGCACTGCGTCGCATTCCAGGCCTTGCTCGTGGTCGTCGCGGGGCTTCTCGCGTCCCGCTCCTTCTACTACACCGGCGCAAATTCCCCCCGGGAGATCGCCGAGACCACCGGGAGACTTCTCCAGACCGGACACCGCGTTGAAGCGGGATGGTACCGCTACCCATGGACCCCTGCCTTTGCGTTCTACGCCGGGACCCCCGTACCCCTGCAGATGAACTTCGATATCGTGAAAAACCGCTTCGCCGATACCACGCCCTACTTTTTTCTTGTGCGCAAGAAGGACCTCGAAAACGGTCTGATTTCGCTCGATCCCACTGCGTATCACGTGCTCATGGGCCCATACACCAGCAAAGAATACCTCATGATTGGCAACACCGACCTGCCCTCTTCCCCGCAGCCGCCCGAACCGGCGGTTCCCTCTCAATCCCCACATAAGTAGTTTCGACGTTTGAATAGCACTTCACCTTTTATGACATGTGGTGTATAATCTTGACAGTGTGAGTGGGCCGGGCGGCCGCGGTAGCGCCGAAAGGCGGTATCGAGGAAAGTCCGAGCTCCACAGGGTAGGGTGCTTCGTAACGCGAAGGCGGGGTGACCCGACGGAAAGTGGCACAGAAAACACACAGCCTACGTCCGCCACGCGCGGGCCGGCAATGGTGAAAAGGTGCGGTAAGAGCGCACCAGCGGCTTGGCGACAAGCCGGCTTGCTAAACCCCACCTGGAGCAATTCCGAATAGGGGGGCGATGGAGTGACCCGCTCCGCCCCCGGGTTGGAAGCTGGAGGCCTGCGGCGACGCAGGTCCTAGAGGAATGGCCGCACAGGGACGCTTCGCCGTCCTGGACAGAACTCGGCTTACAGGCCCACTCACCATCCGGGGCATCGGGCCCGGATACACGACGTCGAGGGGCCACAGTTCATAACCGAGCCGGAAAACCACCGGGGGAGGCTGGATATGAACGAGAATCCCGGGGCAGCCCGAGCCCGGACCCGGGCATCGCCGTCCCCACCAGCCGCCCGAGGTGGGCAGTACCTCACATTCGCGTTGGGAACGGTGGAGTGCGCCATCGGGATTCTGAACGTGCAGGACATCGTCGGCATGATGCCCGTCACGCTCCGGTCCGGCGCCCCCGGTTTTATCAAGGGGAATATCACGCCGCGGGGAAACGCCATCCCGCTTGTCGATCTGCGCGCCCGTCTCGCCCTCCCTCCGCAGGAAGAAACCGAGAACACATGCATCATCGTGGTCCAGACCCTCGGGCACGGCCGCACCGTCACCACGGGGCTCCTGGTCGATCTGGTTCGTGAAGTCTCCGAGATTCCGGAGGAACAATTGCTGTCGCCTCCAGACACAGGCGCTCCCATCGACGGTGACTTCATCCTGGCGAGGGCCAATCTCGGCGGCACGCCCTTGCTGGTGCTGGACATCGAACGCGTGCTCGAACCCGACTGCTCCCGGCCGTAAGAAACCACCCCGCTCGACTTTACCCCTGTGGGAAAGGAAGCCGGGGCCGAACGCTGGGGAGGACGTTCGACCCCGCGGCGCAGAGGAAAAGGGTGTCTCCGGCGATCGTGCTCGTCCGATTTTCGCTCTCTGTCTTTAATCTTAACGCATTTCCGTCCGATGGGTTGACACCTCGGGGGTCTTCCTGTCCTTTTGTATTTGAAGGCGCTCGATCCCCTGAGTAGACTTACGGCAAGACTGTCCCCCCAAAGAAGGAGTGGGTTCCCATGCCAAAAGACAAGATCTATGCCGCGGCAACCCTTGGTGCGGGTTCTATTGCACAGCACTGCCACATGCCGGGATATGCCAAGAGCCCCCATACCCAACTGGTAGCATTTGCCGACCCCGCTCCGGCCCGGCACCGGGAGATCAAGAAACTCTACCCCACCGCTCGGGGATACAAGACCCATGAAGAGATGTTTGCCAACGAACGGCTGGATGTCGTGAGCATCTGCACACCCAACAAGTACCATGCCGAAGGCGTGTTTGCCGCGCTCGCCGCGGGGTGCGATGTGCTCTGCGAAAAGCCCATGGCTACCCGGCTCGGCGACGCCCGCAAGATGTTCGCGGCGGCGCGGAAAGCCCGCAAGAAACTTATGATCGGATTCACCCACCGGACGATGGCGGGCAGCAAAAAGTGCAAGGAACTTCTCGCCAGACGCGCGCTGGGGAAACCGTTCATGATCCGCCTCCGCTACGCGCACGGGGGGCCGTTTCCCGGATGGGCCAAAGACGACTGGTTCTACAGCCAGGACCTCGCCGCCGGCGGCGCCATGCTCGATATGGGCATTCACGCCATCGATCTCGCGCTCTGGCTGATGGGCCCGGTTAAGACGGTCACGGCCAGGACCGCCACGATCATCAAGCGGATCGAGGTAGACGACAACGCCATACTCGTCCTCGAATTCGCCAGTGGCGCGCTCGGCTACATCGAAGTCGGCTGGACCAGCAAGCCCGGTTTCACGGGATTCGAAATATACGGCACACAGGGCTCGATCATCTGCGACTACAACAAAGGCCTTCAGATCTGCGGAGGCAAGGCGTCGGCAGGTGAGGACAGCGTGCTGGAGTGGCAGATGCTGGATCCCGAGCCCGCCCGGGGCGGCTGGCCGGCCGAGATGGTCGAGTGGATTGACATCGTGCGCGGCAAACAGCGCCTCACGATGACGGGCCAGGACGGCATTAACGCGCTGGCCGTTGCGCTGGCGGCGTATTCGTCGAGCACGAGCGGACGCCGCGTGGCGTTGGCCTGACAGGCGGCCCCCGCGCGCCGCACCCATAACAACTACGGAGACCCGCATGAGCGTTAAGCCAACATGGAACGGTGTGATTCTGCTGCTCGCCCTGGCAATCTGTGGCTGTCAGACCAGCCCGGTGTACCGGCCGGGACAGGAATACCGCACGATCAACGCCGCCGAGTACGAGATCGCCGTCCAGAAGAACGGCCGCGTGGATGTGCTGCTGCGGTCGGGCCAGATCGTTCTGGCCAACGCCCAGCCAATGGTGTGGTACGCGGAGGAAGAGGCCCCCGAACTGCTTCCGGTCCTGGGCCGTTTGACCGTCCGCGAACAGGTCAACGACCGCCTGGGCCAGGGCCAGGGCATGCTGTTCAAACAGAAGGAATGCGAATGGGCCATCCGCGTGTATCCCGATAAGCCCTTCTTTACGTGCCAGGTGGCCTATGTAAACAACGGAAAGAAACCCGTAAAGATCCGCGCGCTGACCCCGTGGTTCGTGGGAGAGGAGACGAACGGGCTGGTTTCTCTGGGCACGGAGCCCGAATCGACCGTCATTCTCCAGAATCCCTCGCCGTTCGCGGGACCGCCCCAGATGTCTGCCGTCACCCGGGGCGCGGGCGAGAGCCTCTGGTACCTGGCCGGATTTAACCCGGCCTCCCGCCAATCCCTCATTGCGGGATTTGTCACGTCCGACACGGGCTACGGCTCGGTCCTGCTGGGAAGGACGGAGAATCCCAAGGCCTCGGCCTTGAATCAGTTCAGCGCCACCTGCTACTACGATCCTCCCGTCGAAGTGCTTCCCGGCGGAAAAGTGCAGTCCGAGGTGCTGTATATCTCCGTGGCGGAGAAAACCCCTCTGGAAGGCCTCGAACGCTACGGACACGCGGTCGCCGCCGTCAACGAAGTGCCCCTCCGCAAGCCTCCGCTGCCCCACGGAACCGCCGCGCTTTCAAAGACCCGCGGTCAATTGTCCGAGCAGGCGGTGCTCGAGGAGATGGCCGTGCTCGAAGCGGATCTCCTGAGATACGGATGGAACAATGTCGCCATCGGCGACGGTTGGGAGACTGCCCCGGGCGTCTGGGAACCGGACCCGTCGGCGTTTCCCCGGGGCTTTGCGCCGCTGGTCCAGGAGATCCACGCCCGCGGAATGACCGCGAGCCTGTTTGTGGACCCGTTTGTCGTGCCGGCCGATTCGCCCCTCGCCTCCACCCATCCCGACTGGCTCGCGCCGGTCGCGAGCTGGGCCGCGCCCCTCCTGCCGGAGAACGCCCGCATCCTCGACATCACGGTGCCGGAGGCCGACGCCTACGTTCGCGATCTCTTTCAGAAGGTGGGCACCCTGTGGGGCTTCGACTCGATCGAGGGCGTCAATCTCTCGCGTGGCATTCTTGCCGCTGAGTCCTTCACGAACGCCTCATTGACCCGGACGGATGTCCTTCGCCTGGCGATATCGGCCATTGACCAGGGCCTGGGGGCGGGAAAAGGCATTGCGGCCGCCGGCGCCCAGTCCGCATTGCACGTGCGCGCCGACGCTGCGGGCCCACTGAACGAAGTCGCGCCGGTATGGGAAGGAAACGTGGAACATCCCGGCTGCCGGGAGATCCTTCACGCCACGGCCCTGCGCTATTTCTTCTCGCCGTATCTGTACACACCGTGGATGGGACCCGCCTACTTCGAAACGCCTGGGCTGGCCTCCGGCTGGCCCGAACTCGAGCGTGCTCCGCTTACCACCGGGCAGAGTCTCGCGTGGCTCACCGGAATGGCCCTCAACGGCGGCGTCATGAAAATCGGCAACCGGTTTACCGAGCTCAACGCGGACCAGAAGACCATCCTCAGCAAACTTCTGCCGGTTTTTCCGTGGACGGCACGGCCCCTCGACCTGTTTGAGAGCAGTCCGCCAAATGTGTGGTCTGCGCAACTGCGCACAAACGCCGGCGACTGGCATTACGCCGCGGTATTCAACTGGTCGTCGACGGAGCAGCCCGCAATCACCCTCTACCTGGCCGAATTCGGCATGAACCCGCAGAGCATCTATACGGTGTACGATTACTGGAACGACCAGTTCCATGGGCTCGCCCAGGGACAGCTCAACGTGCAGGTGCCGCCCGGCAGCGTCCGCCTCCTGGGTTTTCGCTTGTACGAGAACCGGCCGCTTCTGGTTGCCTCGACCACCCATTTCACGCAGGGCGCCCTCGAAACGACCGCGCTGGAATGGGATGCGGCGAAGCGTGAACTCCGCGGGGAGATCAAAGCCATCCCGAACACCGACTACGGACTGCGCATCCTGGTGCCGGAATCGTTTGCCGTTTCTGAGGCCGCGGTATCGGGAGTCCACCCCGTTCTGACCCAGAACGGGCAACTACTCGAGATGAACTTTCATCACGACACCAGCCCGGATTTCCGCTGGTACGTCAGGTTTTAGCAGCCGGACCAGCGCCCCCCAGGTCGTGCACCTGCGGCGCCTGAGAGGACGTCTTCCAGCCCATCCGCTCGGCTGCATGATCTCAACGGCTGCGGCTGGGGTCAAAGGCCGGGACGGAGCATTTTTTCGCGGCCTTCGCGAGGGAGGCGTCCAGTGTCGCAAGAGGAAGACCATGCGCCATGGCGAGATCCAGGTATGAGGCGTCATAGGTTGAGAGCCCGTGTTCCCGTGCGAGCGAGACGATCTCCTTGAGCATCCGTTCGGGGGATTCCTGCTCCACGGTGATGGGCAAGCCGCCCAAAAGGGCGAGAAAGCGGACGACGGCGGCCTGAGTGAGGCGTTTTTTTCTTTCCGCCACCAGCAGGACATTGCCCACTTCGAGCGGCCAGATGGCGGGCACGAAGGCCTCCGCGGTTTCCAGGCTCTCGAGGACAGCCTCCGCATAGCGGCTGCCCTCGTCCTCGAAACACCACGACAGGACGACGGAATTGTCGACCACGAACCGTGCAGCCATCAGCGCCTTCCTTCCTCGAGCATGTCGCGGATGGAAAGCCCCTCGAGGCGCTGGCCGCTCCGAAACCGTTTCACTTGCTCGATTACGTCGCGCACGGGCGCCTTTTTTACGGAATCGGCGGGTTGCAGGGTGGCCACAGGCACGCCGTGTCTGGTGATCGTGATGCGCTCACCCTTGGCGACACGCTCCAGAAGCTGGGGCAGATGAGTTTTCGCTTCGTAGGCTCCAACCGTATCCATACCGCACCTCCACTTCAACCAGTCTGCAACCAGTCTAAATCATGCCGTCACGAAAAGCAAGCGGATTTTCCGGGACGTGGCTCACGGAATCCCTTCGAAATCCCCCCGCAGGCACTGCATCCCGAACGTCGAGGCGTGCTTGAGCGCCGTTGCCGCTGGTACGTCAGATTCTGAGCGCGGGTGCCTCTTTCCGGAAGCCCGGGCAGCAGATCGGAACCCGCCCGCTAGCGAATGACCACCTCACCGGGTTGGGTCGGAACGGCGGGGGCGTCATCGCCCAGCTTTTGCCTGCGCTGGGAAAGTTCTTCTTGCGGAGCATTGCGTTTCTCCGCTTCTGCGAGGTACTGCCGGGCGGCCAAAGCGTTGTTCTGGGCCATTGCCAGATCACAGAGAGCGAGCCAGGGGGCAGACTCGCCGGGATACTCCTCTGTCGCGCGGGTAAGGTAATCGTGCGCGCGTTTCGCGTCGCGCAGCCTCAGCGAGGCAGCGCCCAGAGCCACCAGCGGCATCCGCACCCCCGCCATACCGGCTGCAGGCGACAGAAGGTATCGTTCCGCGGCCGCCCAGTCACCTCGCCCGACGCACATACTCGCCAACTGGGTCCACTGTTCCGCCTGTTCGCGATCGGGAACGGGCGGAACGGGCCATTCGGACAGAAACGCCTCGTCCTGCCCCATCCAGGCGCGCACATACCCAAGGAAGATCCACGCCATCGCGGCCGAGCTCCCCCCCTCGCGCCGCATCACTTCATCGAGCAGATACGCCGCCCGGAGCGGTCTGTTTTGGATAAGCAGCGACTGCACCCTGAGGAGCTGCGCAGCCTCACTCCCCGGCTGACTCACCTCCCATTCGCGTTCCTGCTCCTCGAGCAGGCGGAGCCGCTGCGTCACCCCCTGCACCTCGTTCAGTTGCTCACTCATCCAGCCGGGAGCGTCCTGCGCGTTTTCCAGAGCGGCCGAAAACGCCTGTGCGGCCTCCTCCAAGCGCCCGGCTTGCGCCAGGGCGGCTCCGTAAGCGGGCAGGATTTCAGGCGGAAGCTCGCCAAGCCCGCGCGCATACTCGTAGTATTCCAACGAACGCAAGAGCACGGTACGGTCGGCGGCGGCCGCGTTTCGGGCCTGCAGCACCTGCGCCGCCTCCAGCGCGCATCCCTGGTTCGTGTCGTCCATTCGCAACGAAGCCAGCAGGGCCTTCAGGGCCGCGTCCTGGTCGCCCAATCGTCTGTGGGCCATGCCCAGGTGATACAGCGATTCGGCGGACAGGCGGTCCTCGGGCAGCGCGCTCAGGATTTCCCGGCCTTGCCGGAAATGTTCCTCGGCATCGCCGCGAATCTCGGATGCCGACGAATCGTATCCACTCTCCTCCAGGACCGCCGCGTCAGCCAGTTGCCGCGAAGCGGTGGTGAGGTACGCCATTCCCAGGCGTTCCGCCGGGGCCGTTTCCCCTGGGGCCCTGCGTACGGCATCACGCCACAGCGCGATTTCGTTCTGCCAGGTCGTCACACGAACGAACGCCGCAATGCCGGAGACCAGCAGCAGTCCCGCGCACGCCAGCCCGCAAGCCGTGCGTATCCCGGGAGTCCGGGGCAGCCTCGAGAACGCCCAGGGCACAACCCATACCAGACCGGCCAGAGGCAGATACAGGGCCCGGTCCGCCACGGCGTTCGCGGCGTCCCCCACGGTGGCCACAGCCACCAGGGCGATACCAAACCACGCGAACGCCGCACCGGGAACACTTCCCCGGAGCGCCGCGGCAGCCGCCCCTCCTGTCGCAACAATCACCACCAGCGCAAACACGGCGCCCGGAAGCACCATAGATGCCGGAAGCGAGGGCGCGACGCGCAATCCCACCGGCCAGACCGCCCTAAGGGCCGCATCGCCCGCGCCGATCACCGCGGAGCCAAGTTCCTCCGGCAGAGTCTCCTGGCCTGGAGCGCCGGCCCACACGCCCACCAGGAGTACGGCCAGGACCGCAAAGTAGCAGACGAGAGGCCCCACCCGTCTGCCGGAAAACCCTGGTCCTCGCACAAGGACGTCGACCACCACAACCAGAAGCGGAACACACCACGCGCCGCGGCAGGCGCCGAAAGCGCACGCATAGGCCAGCAGCGCCAGCCCCAGCATTCCCCAGCGCGGGGTGGCCCGGTCGCCGGTCGCGCTTACAAACAGAAGGACCGAGGTCAGGGCACAGAAGGCGCCCAGCAACTGAGCGCGTCCGGCCAGACTGGCCACCGCCTCGACATTGACCGGGTGAAGAACAAAGAAGAGCCCCGACAGCATCGCGACCGCCTCGGGCAAGCGTCGTTCGAACACGCGGCGGCACACGAGGTATACCAGCACGCCGTTGAGGAGGTGCAGCAGCAGGTTCACGGCGCGGATTCCCGCGGAGCTGCCTCCCGTGAGGGTCCTGTTTACGGCCAGACTGAACAGCGTCAGCGGTTCGGGAGCCCCCGGTCTGATGGCCTCGGTCCACCGGGCGGTCGGGGGTGGGGCTCCCCCGTTGCCAAACAGTTCCCGATCGATTGCGTGAAACGGGATGTTCAGCACGCCGGAAAACACGATGAGCCCCGCAAGAACAACCAGGAAACCCGCCGCCCACGCCATAGCCTGGTCGAGCCCCACATTCCCCTTCAAAACCGGCTGGGCGAGTTGCTCGTCGAGTTCTGCATTCCCCGTGCTCTCGGTCGGACACTCTACCGGCTCAGCGGTCTGCTCGTGTGATTCTTCCGCCACGCGTGATTCCTCTCGGGCGCTGTCGAACTCCTTCCGTTACGAAGAAGTCCAATCATAGCACGCGCGAAAGACGGTTTAAAAAACAGCGCGCTCGCGCGGCCTCATCCCGGCCGCCGCCGTCCATGCATCCGCGCCAGCCCGGCGGCCGCAAGAATCGCCCCCCCAGCGCCCAGCGCGTACATTCCCCAGTATCGCGCCGGCCGGGCCGCTGGGAGTTCCAGATAGAGCGTTGCCCAGCCTTCCGAGGGTCCCGCCCCGGCCGCCGGCTGCATGGTCCAGCCGCCTGCGTGTGCCACGGTGTCACGGTGAAGCGCGAGCGCCCGTGTTTCACCGGCCTGTTCGATTTCCAGCGTGTAGACGGGGGTGAGTTCTTCAAACCGCGGCTGGAACTCGACAGCACAGCCGGGCAGCATGACCACCTCGCCCTGCCGAAACCGCAGGATACGGTTCTCCCCCTCAAGCACGGCCTCCTGCAGCGGAGAATCTTCCCGCCGGAGATATACCGCCGATTCCAGAACCTGATCCAGGCGGAACGTGTACGGGAGCGAGCCCAGGCGTACGATTTCCCCGGTCGTAAGCAGGCCGCCGCCCGTTTCTTTACCGTCCCGGTAGAGTTGAAACCGCATGGCGCCGGCATCCCAGGCAAAGCCCAACACCACATACGGCGCCAGCGCGGGATAGGAAAAATGCAGCAGGCCATCCTCGGAGGCGCTGTTCGCGGCAACCCAGACGTCCTCAACGGCCCCGTCGCGCAGGACTTTGAAGCAAATCGCCGGACCGTCCGGGCCTCCGCCGGCTGCGCCGTTCCGGACTTCGGAGAGGACCACCGCGGTCCCGTCCGCGAGTTCGAGACCGCTGCCGATTAGAAACGAATCAAACCAGTTCATCACGCCGTGTTCCTGGACTCCCCAGCGCGCGGAGGCCAGCCCGGGCATGCCCTGCGCGGAGGTTTGCAGCGCTTCCTCTTCGGAGCCCACCCAGAGAAACCGAAATACCAGGTCCGCGTCCAGCCTCAACCAGTCGCCGTGCTGCGCGACGATGTCCTCGGTCCAGGGGCCGTCCATCCGGCGTAACGCCACGACCGCCAGCGGCGTGCCGCCCGATTCGGGCGGTTCGGGAAGAATGCCTCCCCAGGAACGAATCTCCCGCATGGCGAACGTCTGTTCGGCAATGAGCACGGCTTCACCGGCTTCGAACGGAACCAGGCGCTCGCCTGTGCCATCGGATAGTCTCAGGCGCGCAGGAGTGCTCTCGCCCGTCTCGTATTTGATCGCCTTCAGGGTGACTGCAAAGGGCAGTAGCACGGTCTCATAGGCCTGCTGGAGGTTGGCGAGACGCGGAGGCGCATCCGGGAAAAGCGTCATCACGTCCTGTCCGGCCAGTGGCACAATCTCGAGCGGGCTCCCGTCCGGGCCCTCGGTCTCCGGAGAAGCGGGCCGCACAACAAGCTGCGACGGGGATTCCAGAGGCAGCCACAGTTCGCCGAAAAACCACGGTGCAGCGGGCGCACCGGAGGAACCGCCAAGAAACAGCGCTGCCCCTGTCACGAGGAACACGGTTCCTATGGCGAACCCTGCGCGGCACGCCATGTCAGACCCGGTCTTCCGCCAGAGTTTCTTTGACGGCGTCCGGCTCGGGGAGTGGCATGTCCGCAATTTCGGGTCTTGCCTTGGCCGTGCCCACGGTATGCGAAAGATCGGCCATGGCGCTGTAGAGGGTGGGCACCACGATGAGCGTCATCAAGGTGGCGAAGGTCAGACCGAAAATCACCGCTACGGCCATGCCTCCCCACCATTGGCTCATCTCGCCGCCGACGACCAGACGCATCGCGCGGAAGTCGAAGCTCACTCCGACGGCCATGGGGACCAGTCCGAGAACGGTGGTGACCGCGGTCAGCATCACGGGACGGAACCGCGTAACGCCGGCCGTCACAATGGCCTCGTTCAGTTCCATACCGCGGGCGCGCAACTGGTTCGTGTAATCGATCAAAACGATCGCATTATTGACCACCACCCCCGCAAGACTCACGCAACCCACACCCGACATCAAAATGCCGAACGGCATGCGGAAGATGTACAGCCCCAGGAAGACCCCCGCCAGCGACAAGATCACCGAGGTCAGGATGATGAACGGCTGGGTCAGCGAATTGAACTCCGTGATCAGCACCAATGCGATAAGAAAAACCGCCACCACGAAGGCTTTGAACAAGAAGAACTGCGTCTCTTCCATGTCTTCGTTCTCGCCCGTGTAATCGAGCGCATAATCGGGCGGCAGGGGAAAATCCTTGAGCTTGGCCTGTACCGCCTGCAACAAGCGCTGCTGATTGAAATCCGGGTGCACCTCCGCGGAAACCGTGACGGTCCGTTTGCGGTCAATCCGCTGAATGGTGCCCAGGCCCGCCCCTTGTTCGATGCGCGCCACGGAAGAAAACGGCACCCGCCGTCCGTCCGTCGCAATGAGGTTCATCGTGTTGATGTTTGCCAGGTTTTCCCGGAATGCCTTGGGAAACCGCACGGTAACATCGTACTCTTCGTCGCCTTCGCGGAAATCCGCCGCTTTACGGCCGTTGATTGCGGCCTGTACCGTGAGCCCGATGAGCTGGGTGCTCAACCCCATGCGCCACGCTTCCTGGCGGTCTACCACCACCTGGACCTCCGGCTTCCCTTTGTTGTAATCGTCGCGCAAATCAACCAGCCCCGGCACATCCTTGATTTCCTGCCGGATCTCCTGCGCCAGGCGCGCCAGCGTTTCGAAATCATCTCCGCTGATTTCGACATTGATGGGCGGCCCGGTCGGAGGTCCCATATCCATCTGCTCGATCCGGATGTCGGCGCCGCTCAACCCGGTGATGGTCTCCCGAAGCTCGCGAAGGACCTCCGACGGCAGCATTTTGCAGTCGCCTAGCTCCGGAAAATCCAGCGAAACCCGGCTGATATGGTTGGCTTTCGAACTCCCTGTCGTGCCTCCAGCATCCGGCGTGACGCCCAGCGAACCCACACTCGTAACCACACTTTCCACGTACGGCGCGTACGGTGCGATCAGCTCTTCAACCTGACGCGCGTAGAGGTCCGACGTCGCGAGATTCGTGCCTTCCGCGCATTCAATGTCAATGTAGGCCTGCGGCGGCTCCGTTACCGGCATGAAAATGGTCTCGGCGGTCGAGAAAAACACCGCGGTAATCACCACCAGCAATCCCACAGCCGACAATACCGTCACCGCCCGCCAGCGCAATGCGGTGCGCAGAGCGGCCGCGTAAGATTTCATCACGAATCCGGCGCCGGTGATACGGCGCATTGTTCTCCCTTCGTGCACCTGCATGAAAACGGCGGCGAGGGCAGGATTGACGACCAGCCCCATGAACAGCGATGCCAGCAGCGCCACGATCACCGTATACGGCACGTAATACATGAACTCGCCGAAAATCCCCGGCCAGAAGAAGAACGGCAAAAACGCGGCCACCGTAGTCAAGGTCGATGTGGCGATGGGCCAGGCGACCTCGGCCGTGCCGGCCTTGGCCGCCTCGATCTTGCCCAGGCCCATCATCCGGTGGCGGTAGATGTTCTCCACCACCACAATGCCATTGTCGACAAGCATACCCAGCGCCAGGATCAGGCTGAAAAGCACCACCATGTTCAGCGTGATCCCGCTCATGTATAGCACCGCGAACGTGATCAGCATCGATACCGGAATCGCAAGCGCCACGAAGAACGCGTTGGAAAACCCCAAAAACACGAAAATGACCGCGAGCACCAGGATCATGCCGCTCAGGATGCCGTTTTCGAGTTCCGACACCATCTCCCGGATGTAGTCGGCCTCATTCCACGTCACCGTTACGCTCAGTCCCTTGGGAAGTGAGGACATCATCCGGTCGATTTCCGCCTGCACCTCGTCGGCGATCTGGATGATATTCGCCCCGGAGCGTTTGATCACGGTCAACGTTACCGACGGTTCGCCGTTCAGCCGGGAAATGGTCTCCGCATCCTTGAATCCGTCGTAGACCTTCGCTACGTCGCGCAGGAACACCGTGCCTTCGGGACTTTGCTTCACCACCAGGTCATTGATGTCGTCGGGATTCTTAAACTCGCCCGGAGTGCGCATCAGGAACTTCGCCTCGCCCAGGTCCATCGTGCCCCCGGGCGTGTTGACGTTTTCCTGGGCCACCACGCTGATCAGATTCCCGAAAGAGATGCCGTATTGGGCCACGCGTTCCGGATCTACTTCGATCTGGATTTCCCGTTCGACGCCCCCAATGACCTCCACATCGAGCACGCCCTCGATTGTCTCGATCTGGTCTTCCAGGTCCTCGGCAATCTGATCGAGCATGGAGAGCGGAAGGTTCCCCGACAACGACATGATCATGATCGGGAATTCCGCCGTGTTGATCTCATTGATTACGGGGTCGTCGGCCTCCTCTGGAATGTCCGGCTCGGCCAGATCCACCTTGTCGCGGACCTTTTGCAGCGCATCGTCGATATCGATATCCGGCTCAAACTCCAGGAAGAGGTACGAGAGGCCTTCGACGCTGGTGGATTTCATCTCCTTTACGCCGGAGAGCCCCGCCAGACGGCGCTCGATGGGGATCGTGATGAGCGACTCGATGTCCTCGGGCGCGACCCCTTCGTAAGGCACGCTGACCGTGATGTAGGGGATCACGACCTCGGGGTTGGATTCGCGGGGCAGCTGCATGTAACTGAAGACGCCCGCGACCAGAATCAGCAGCAGGAGCACGAGAACCGTCGTGCTGCGGCTTATGGCAGCATCGCTGACGATCATTCAAGGACTTCCTGAACGTCCACCTTCTCACCGGGCCGCGCTTCGTATTGCCCCTTTACAATCAGGCGCTCGCCCGGTGTAAGGCCTTCCGTCACCTGCACGGAACTGCCCTGAACCAGCCCCACCTGGATGGAACGCAGCTCAGCAATGCCGTCTTTCTCCACGAAGGCCACGCGCTGATCGTCAAGTAGAATCGCCGTAAACAGCGGGATCATCAGGGAATCCGGATAGATCTCCCGCACAAACGTTCCGCGGGCAATCATGCCGGGCTTCAGCAGACCGTCGGCGTTCTCCACTTCGACTTCCGCCTTGAACGTGTGCGTGCTCATGTCGGCGCTCGTCGCGATCCGGTAGAGGCTCCCGTCGAACGTGCGGTCCGGTATCGCGTCCATGCGCACCCGCACCTGATCGCCCATCTTGAAACTGGCGATGTCGCGCTCCGGAATGCCGAACATCACCTTGACCTTGTGAACCTGAACCAGCCGCACCATCGGCGTGCCGATGTCGACGAATTCGTCCTGCTCCACCAGAATCGCATCGACCACACCCTCGAACGGCGCTTTCACGACGCTCTTTTCCAGCTCAATTTGCAGCATGCGGAGTGATGAATCCGCCACGTCGCGATTCGCCACGGCGCCATCGAGACTCTGGGCCGTTCCCGCGCCGCTTCTGGCAAGCCGTTCGATCCGTTCGAGCTCCTGCAGCGCCAGCTTATGCTGCGCCTGAGCCTGTCCCAGGCGGGCGCGGATCGACTCCGTATCCACCCGGTACAGATCCTGCCCGGCGCTTACCGTGTCGCCCAGCTCCATCCCCTTCGTCTCTATCTTTCCGCGAACTTCCGAGCTGAGGATGACCTCTTCCCACGGCTGCACGCTGCCCGTGAGAACCAACTGATCCTCAACGGTCTCGCTTTTCAGCACACGCACACTGACCTGCGGCAGGCGTTCGAGCACGCCCTCGCCTTCCGTTTTCGCCTCGGAAGGAGCCACGTGCGCCGTAACGGCGACCACGGCCGTCACGGCGGCCATGATCCCCAGGCAGATGACGATGCTCCATAGCGTCCGACCCACACTGCGCTCATTCTGTTTCATAGATCGTTCTCAGCTCCATGCATTACCTTCGCGAACCTGAACCAGAAACGGGTTTGGCAGAGAAAGCCGTTCCACGCCTCCCGGACCCGCTCCCCGCAGGAAGAGGTCCACCAGGCCCTTCCCCAAATCCGGCGTCAGCGTGACGGAAGGATAGCGCGATTTCACCATCATATGAAAGTCCATCAGCGCGTTAAACGCCAGAGCCAGGGCCTCGGGTTCGCCACCCGACAGCTCGCCGCGGTTCAGTCCATCCTGCATCACCTTCACCAGCCGGGCAAACCACTCATCGAGCAAGGGTTCGTCCAGCATCGCGGGCGCTTGTTCCGGCGGATTGAAAATCACGTGCACCAGAAGACGCACCTCGTCGAGATTTCGTTCCGCCCGCTCGAACGCGTTGCAGATCAACTTCTCGAGACAGGAACGGCACGTCCCGGCCTCTTCAAGAATGGCGTCAGCATCCGCAATCATCTCCGCCAGACACTTCCGCACCAGCTTCCGGAATAAATCTTCCTTATTCTTGAAATAGTAATAAAGGACCGGCCGGGTGACCCCCGCCTCCTCAATAATCTCGCGTACGCTCGCCCCCTCATAGCCCTTTTTGGAAAAAAGACTTAAGGCCCCTTCCAGCAAACGGATCTCAGCCCCGTTGGCGGGGTCGTTCGCGCCGTTGGAATGTGTTTTTCCCATGGGTAATCTGACCTACCGTTCGTTAGACAACCGACGCAATTGTACACCGCAACCCCGTGAAAGTCCAGCGAATTTTCTCTTGAGAAGACCCGCATATTCCCCCCTTCCAACACCGCACCGTACCCGGCGCCTTATCCCTCCAGGGAGGATGGATTACTCCCCATGATCGGCGTCCGCGCCCCTTTTCCGGGCACCAGCCACGAGAAGCCCGCCAGCAGAAGCGCCAACACTCCGGCGCAGGCAAAAACGATTTGAAAGCCCAATTCCTTCCACATCAGTCCCGCCCAAAACGGAATCACCATGGACGCGATGTGGTTCATGCTAACGCCAAGCGACAGGGTGCCGGTCAATTCGTCCGACCCGGACGCCAGGCGCGAAACATACACCGTACGGCCTGTTCCCAGCGCGAAAAGAAGGTTATCGAGAATGAAACAGGCACCCGCGATACACAGGGCCGCCTTCGGGCCGCCAGGAAAGAGCCCCGCGAACCCGTAGCCCAGACACACCAGGGTCAGCACGAGGCCATCGCCGACCATCACAACGCGCTCCCCCCATTCGTCCATCAGCCAGCCGGCAACGGGTTTAAAGACAAGACCGATACCCGAGGCCAGCATCAGGAGAAAGGCGATGTCGCCGGGAGAGAGCCCGTACACATGGATCAGCACCCACGGACCAAAGGTGATGAAGATCTGTTTTCGCGCTCCGAACAGGAATTCGAGCACGTAATAGAGCCAGAACTTGCGGCGCATCACAAAGAATGACCGCCGGTAATGCACGCCGGAAACCTTCAACCGGGAGTAAAGGACGGCCGCCACCACGCCCCCGGCGGCGGCGCACAGGAACCCGGGCCGGTACGGAGGCGCTTCCTCGCTGAACGTCAGCCAGATCAGTCCCGTTCCCAGAACCGTGCCCAGGGTCCGCATGCCGCCCAGTTGCCCCAACCGGAACCCGCGCCTGTTCTCCTCGCTCATGGCGATCGTGAGCGAATGCGATATCGGCTGAATCAGGTGCATGCCCACGCTCCCCACCAGCATGGAAACCACCATAAACGCGTACGAATCGCCCGCAAGGCCCAGGCCTGCCGTGCCGGCCGCAAACACCAGCGCGGCCACCGCACCCATGCGGGTAAGCGACAGCGCGCCCAGAATGCCGGCAAACACCACCACGAGAAACCCCGGCAGCTCGCGCGGAAATTCGAGACCGCCGCGCGCCTCCGCGGTCATCTGGAAGGTGTCTGAAAGGTAATTGTTGAAGATCGACTCGTTGATTCCCATGGACGCCGCCATGACAATCTCCGCGCCGAAAAACAGATAGAGCAACGAAAGGCGTTTCACAAGATACGATCCACCGCGAGACGCGGATTACGAGGGGGTGCTTGGACCCAGGAACCGGCAGGGCCATTCTTGCCCGGAGTACGCCGTGCCCCGGGTGGCCTCCCACGCGGAGAAAAACGAGATCCCGAACATGAGGCCCACAACAATCCACTCCCACCGGGCCCGCAGCTTCTCATACACAGGCACCCCCATCAGCATCAGCACCGGCATGGCGGGGATAAACCACCGGAACCCGTACAGCACGCCGCCGTAATTGTTGGTCTTCAGACAGTAATACGCCGTGAGAATCGCAAGCCCCAGCGCCCCGAGGAGGATCGGGCGATGATAGCGCACCGGTTTTCTCAGGACATACCGCAGCGGGCTCAGCAGCCCCGCGATCAGCACGGGATACATGATGAACACGCCGCAGCGCCCGAAGGTCATGTGAAACAAATAGGTGCCTTTCGGCTCGTTCAGTCCGTCGATGCCGGTAGGATGACGCCAATACGAGTTCTCGAAAAGATACATTTCCGGATGCATTTGTACAGGGAGGGGACTGCCCGTAACGTGCATCATGACGCCCGCATGCACGGCCACGGGCACGGCCACCGCCAGTGCACCCCATACCAGTGTTTTTCGCGGAAAATGGTACAGCAGGCAGCATCCCGCGATAGCCGCCCAGATCGATGCCGGCATCTCCACGGTCAGCACCAGACCCGCCGAGAGCCCGAACAGGGCAAACCGCCACGGCGCAGGCGCCCATTTCCGGTAGATGAGCCCCAGCGCCAGATACAGACACAGCACCAGAAAGAAGGTCCCCGGAATATGGTTGTTGATGGAGAGGCTATAGCCCCAGAGCTGCGTCCCGAACGCAAGAAAAAGCGTCACAATCCAACGGATCAGCGGGTCGACGTCAAACAACGCCACTGTGCGATCAAACAGGAGGACCGTCAGAAAGAACGGCACACACACAAAGGTGAATGTGAGCACGCGTATGACCTTCCCGCAGTCCGCCTCGTTCTTCAGGTCCAGCCCGAGCACGCTCCGCAGTGCCACGTACTCCCCCGTCATCAACAGGGGCAGAACCGGCGGTTTACTGCTGATCTCGCGGCCTTGAGCCAGGACCTTGTCGACGGTATTCGACGCAAACGGATTGGGCTCCCGCCCTTCCGGCGCGTCAAGGTAGAAACTCCCGTACTCGGTCAGACTGTACATGGTCGCCAGGCGGCTCAACGCCAGATCGTGCCGCGCGGCGGGAATGGCACACGCCCCCAGGACGCCGAATACGGCCAGGGCCGCATAGAGGAGAATGTTCAAGACAAAAACGGCATTGGGCTCACGGGACCGGTCCACGATTCCTTCTCCCGGCGGTTTCTCACAATCATGCTGGTCTCACTGCGAGGCGGCCCCAGACCGATCCCGGCAGACCACGGACGCGGCCTTCCCGAAGGCCCGATCTAGCGGCCGAAAATGCCTCCAAACATGCGCCGGATAAATCCCTCATCCTCGCCCTGGAGGTCGAGCTCTTCCTTTATCCGCGGCTCGACGGCGCGCCAACCTGCGCCATCCGGTTGTTCCTTCACGTCCACGACAAACAGACTGGCGACTTGTACCCATCGGCCATTTCGCCACTGGTACGTTAAGGTCTCGCTCCCCGTTTCGCGGTAGAACAGAGAATCCTCCCGCGCTGCGTCCTTCTTCCGATGCATCTCGGTGGCAAAACGCTGTTTGGGCAAGGTGACCTCACCCACCAGGGGAGCCATACGTGATTGCGTCTCCTGAACGCGCACTTCCATGCCCGCCGCGCCCTGGGGATACAGCGAATACTCTTTCAGAAAATAGGGTTCGCGCTTAACGACGGGCGCCTTCTCCGGAGAGTCCACTCGGGCCGCATCGGCCACAAGTTCCTCGACCGACTCGCGCAGTTGCTGTTCCTTCGTCGCGGCAGACAGCTCTTCGCGTTGAGCTTCGGGCGTGTCCGAAGCCGTCATGGAAGGATCCACCTTCGCCCCGCCCCCGAACATACCACATGCCGGCAAAACGGCCAGCGCAATCACCGCCAGCGCAGTCCAGAACGCCTGTTGACGCAAGATGCCTTTATCCACCTGCCTGCTCCTTGAATTCGGGAGAAACTGCCGCACTCACTCCCATTTCCACGCACCGCTCCCACTCCGCGCAAACGGGTGTTAATATACCACAGACACGCGGAAAGACAATACGACGGACCCGTATCCGGCCCGGATAACTTGAAGAGGGCTCCGCGAGGCCGGTTCCGGGGGAAACGGTGTTGTACGGTGAGCCAACGGATGGGAATTTCACCGGTGGATCTACCGTCGTCACATTGTAATGCGGTGCTGCACGGAGGGCTGAGGTCGCACACCTCTCCGAAACGCCAACGGCGCGAGAGCATACCGGCCCGGCGGTTTTCCGGCGTAGCGCAGGCGTCTCGCCTCTTGTAGCGCAGGCGTCTCGCCTGCATTCTTGTCTTTTCGAGGTGATCCGGATGCAGGCGAGACGCCTGCGCTACAAGATGTCCGTCATTCTTCTTTCTCTGCGGAGGATCTTCTCGGGTATAGGACCGTCGCCCACAGCAATCATCCGAACGGGGACACGTTGTC